>NZ_VSRL01000361.1 GCF_012184385.1 Lentzea indica | reverse complement strand
CGCTCGCGACTCCTGGCCGTGCCCGGCCGCGCCACATCGCGATGCCCCGCCTGATCCTGGGCACCGCGCCGCGGTCGATGCCGAGCTCTCCCAGCAGCCTCCACGTCTCCGGATAGCCGGTCGCCGGGATCTGTTCGGCGCCGGTGTCGATGAGGAAGCCGTCCTCGCGCACTGTCGTCATCCGGCCGCCCACGACGTCGGCCGCCTCGAACACCCGCACGTCCCTGCCCGAGGACCGCAGCCGGAACGCGGTGGTCAGCCCGGCGACGCCGGCACCGATGACCGCGACATCGAGCTCGGTCACGTGAAGACCGCCAGGTTCACGACGACCAGCGCCAGCACGGTGATCCGGTGGATGCGGATGCCGAGCGTTCTGGCCCGCAGGATGTCGTGCTGGGCGAACCCGATCCACACCTGCCTGACCCGCAGCACGATCGTCGGCAGCATCGCGAGCAGGAACCACCACGGACCGTCCAGCACGGGCACCGCCAGGATCACCGAGAGCTCGGCCGCCGACACCGCGATGACGAAGAACATGTTGCCGCGCGGTGAGGTCAGCGCCGCCACGGTGGGCCTGCCGACCGACCGGTCGCCCACCACGTCGTTGGTGTTCGAGTACACGCCGAACAGCAGCGGCCCCAGCCCGAAAAGCAGCGCCTGAGCCAGCACGAAGCCGTCGATCCGGCCGGTCGCGAGGCCGTACGGCGCGAGCACCAGCGCCCAGCCGAGCCCGGCGATGAAGAACTCCTGGAAACCGTGGTAGCTCAGCTTCACGCCCCACGAGTACTGCAGCGAGAAGAAGTACGTGACGGCGATCAACACGATCGTCCACAGTGGAGTGTGAGGCGCGATCACGATGGCGGCGAGCCAGAGCAGCGCGCCGATCACCCCGGTCACCCAGGCGAACCGCAGCACCTGGTCCTCGGTCAGCGTGCCCGCCACCAGCGGCTTGCGACACCGCCTGCGGGCCGGGTCGTCGGGCGAGTAGTTGGTGACATCGCTGCCGTCGCGGTAGCCGGTGAGGTCGTCGAGCGCCACCATCGCGGCGATCACGAACACCTCGCCCAGCAGGAACACCCCGGTGGTGGTGAGCACGCCCGCGTCGAACCGCAGCGCGGGGACGAGCAACGTCCACACCACGACCACGCCGAGGTAGTAGTCGAGGATGTCGAGCTTCGCGAGCCGGAAGTAGGCGGCGCCACGGGTTCGCGTGATCGTCGTCATCGCGGGTCCTCCAACGCGATCAGCGCGGTGAACGAGCGGTCGCCGCCGTAGGCCAGTTCGTGCCGTTCGATCAGCCGGGAACCCGGCAGCAGCGCGAGATAGTCGTCGAGGTCGCGCAGTCGCGAGTACCGGCCGACCGGGATGTCCGCGTGCTCGTACTCCACCAGCACCAGGTGCCGCGCCGCGCCCGCGATCGCGCGGCACGCCCTGGCGATCTCGTCGTCGTCCAGCACGTGCATCAGCACCCACACGCAGATCGCGACGTCGAACCTCTTGTCCCGCCACGGAAGCCGCTGGACGGTGGACTGCTGGAACTCGACGCCCGGCAGGTGGGCGCAGGCCGCGCGGGCCAGCACGAGCATGCGCGGAGTCATGTCGATCGCGGTGACGGCGTCGGCCTGCGCGGCGATGGCCGGGGTGATCCTGCCCATGCCACAGCCGATCTCCAGCGCGGAGCCGATCGGGCCGAGGGAACGCAGGTAGTGCGTGACGAGCTGACGGGTCCGGATGGTCGTGCCCTCGGCGAGCTCAGCCGGTTGCGAGGCACGCATGACACGAGCCAGTCCGGAGCGCTCGGCCCTTCTGCGCCACTCGTCCGCGATCTCGTCCGGTGCCGGAATCTGGGTTGCCTGGACCTTCATCATGACTCCTTGGCGAATCGGCACACCGCGTCCGCGATGCGTTCCACCTGCGCGTCGGTCAGATGTGGGTAGATGGGGATGGCGAGGGTGCGCCGCACGGCCAGCTCGGCGGCGGGCCAGACGCCATTGCGGGCGTACGGGGCGAACGCGAGTTGACGCGGAAGTGCCGCGGGATAGTAGACGTGCGATCCGATGCCTTGTGCGGCAAGGTGATCGCGCAACGCGTCCCGGCGTTCTGCGAGCAACGAGTAGACGTAGAAGCACCGGCCGTTGCGGGCAGGCGGCGGCGCGAGCACCCCGCAGCCGGCCAGCTCGGCAAAGCGTTCGGTGTAGTATTCGCCGATGCGCGCCCGGCGTTCGAGCCGTTGGGGAAGTGTGGTGAACCGGTGCAGCTGGAACGCCGCCATGATCTCGTCGAACCGGCTGTTGTAGCCGATGCGGTGGTGCACGAACCGCGTCCTGCCGTCCTGGCCGTGATTGCGCAGCATCCGCACCGCCGCGCCGAGTTCAGGGTCGGCGGTGACGACCATGCCGCCCTCCCCCGGCATGCCGAACGTCTTGACCTGCACGAACGAGTAGACGCCCGCATCGCCCCACATACCGGCGGGCGTGCCGTCGAGCATGCCGCCCTGCGCGACCGCGGAGTCCTCGAGCAGCCGGACGCCCGCGCTGTCGGCGATCCGGCGGATCGCGGGCATGTCGGCCATCACCGAGAACATGTGGGCGGGCGTGATCACCTTGGTGCGCGGGGAGACCAGCCGGTCGATCTCGGCGGGATCGGCGACCATCGTCCACGGATCGACGTCGGCGAAGACCGGGATGGCCCCCAGCATCGCCGGAGCGGCGGCGAGCGGCGCGCAGCCGAACGCGGGCACGATCACCTCGTCGCCAGGACCCACGTCCATGGCACGCAGCACCAGCGACAGCGCCGCGGTGCCGCTGCCGCAGGCGATCGCGTCAGCGGCGCCCACCGAGTCGCGGATGACCTCCTCGAACCGGGCGGTGTGCCCGCCGAGGATGAACTTCTGCTCCGGCGCCAGACCGATGCTCTCGACAACGCCCAGCAACACGTCCTGCTCGTCGTCGAACAGATCAGGCGGGAAGAACGGCAGGGTCATGATCGTCCTCGGCAGAATTCGCGAATTGAGCCGCAGACCATTTCAACGTCTACAATGGACATGTCCGGATAGAGGGGCAGGGCGATGGCGTGCCGGCACGCCGCCTCGGCATTCGGGAAATCACCAGGACGATGTCCCAGGTCGCGGAAACAAGGCTGCAGATGCAGAGGCACCGGGTAATAGACCTCGGTCTGCACGCCCTGCGCCGACAGGTGTGCAGCCAGCTCGTCGCGGGCCTCGGCTTCGATCACGTAGACGTAGAACACGCCACCTGGCCGGGCTGTGGGCAGCTTGCGCACGCCCGGCAGTCCCGTGAGCAACTCCGTGTAGTACGCGGCGAGCTGCGCGCGGCGGGCGATGTCCGCGTCCAGCCGGGTGAGCTTCGCCAGTAGCACCGCGGCCTGGATGTCGTCCATTTTGCTGTTCATTCCGGGCAGCCCGGTCTCGTTCGAGATACCGGGGAAATTGTCGATCGTGCGGCCGAACCGGCCGTGGTGACGCAGTGCGTCGACCATGTCGGCAATGCGCAGATCGTTGGTGAGCACCGCGCCGGCGTCGCCGATCGCGCCCAGTGTCTTCGTCGGGAAGAACGACAGCACGCCGCCCACCCCGAGCAGGCCGGCATGCGTGCCGCGGTGCCGCATCCCGATCGCCTCGGCACTGTCCTCGACCACCGTGAGGCCGAGCCGCCAGGTGACGTCGAGCAGCCTGTCGATGTCCATGAGCTGGGAGAACAGATGTACCGGCATGACGAACCGAGTGCGTTCGCCGGCGACGTCGGCCACCGAGGCGGGGTCGATGCCGTACCCATCGGGCTCGATGTCGGCGAAGACCGGACGGCCCCCCGCGAGCACGACCGACGACGCGGACGCGACGAACGAGAACGCGGGAACGACCACCTCGTCGCCTGGCCGCAAACCGGCCGCCCGCAGCAGCAGTACCAGCGCGTCCGTGCCGCTGTTCACCCCGATGACAAAACGGGCGCCGGTGTAGGAGGCCAGCGCGGACTCCAGCTGGGCGACCTTGTGGCCGTGTGAGTATTTGCCATTCTCGATCACGTCGACAATGTGTCGTCGAGCCGTAGGCCATAGTTCTGCGAATGTGGCCGATTGCATGTGGAAAGGGACCGACAGCGTACCCACCTCCGGCGGCGAAAGACCCGTTTCCGAGAGTAGGGCAATTTATCGGACTGGTGATCCGGTTCACTCTTCCTGGTCAATACTGACTGGCGAGCATTGACACCTGCCCTGCTCCGGCTAGCGTCGAAATCGGTCTGAATTCCTGCTCGAAGATGGGGCTCAATCGTGCAGTCACTCGTGATGGGACTCGGCCGCGCCGGGGCGGGCCTGCATCTTCCGGTGCTCGCGAAAGCCCGAGCGTGCGACCCACAGCTGTTCGGCAGTCAGGATGTCGTGGCGTGCGACCCGCGCTGGACGCAGCCCCACCGACCCGGCCTCGTCGCCACAACGAGCATCGGCGCAGCGGTCGGCGGACTCGATCCCGCCAGCACTGTGGTGCACATCTGCACACCGCCGACCGAGCGGCACGCGGTGATCGCGGAGCTGGCCGAGCTCGGCTTCCGCAACATGATCGTGGAGAAGCCGCTCACATCCGATGCCGACGACCTCGCGCGGATCATCCGAGTGCGGCGCAAGCACCGGCTGCACATCGAGGTCGTCGAGCCGTGGCTCACCAGCACGCTCACCAGGCGGCTGATCGAGCTGACCCGCTCCGGCCTGTTCGGCGCACCGAAGTCGATCACTATCGTGCAGAACAAGCCGCGGTTCCGCCGCTCGTTCGCGGCGCCGGGCCATCCGACGGCGTTCGATGTCGAGCTGCCGCACGGCGTCGCGCTCGCGTTGCGGCTGGCCGGTGCCGCACGGGTCACCCATGCGGCGGGAGCCGACCTCGAGGTCGACGGGCAGTTCAGCGCTCGGATGGGTGGCGCGAAGGTCGGTCTTCGGCACAACTCGGGGGTCTACACCGAGATCAGCTCCGACCTCACCTGCCCGGTGCGGGAACGGCGGATCACCATCGACTTCGCGAACGGCAGCGCGGTCGGGCACTTCGCGGTGAGCGATGACGACGACCACTCGCAGCTGACCCTGCGGGCGAACGGTCGCAGCGAGCGCCTGGTGCTCCGCGACGACTCGCTGACCGAGTGGATGATCCAGGTGTACCGCAAGTTCCAGGCGGGCGGCGAGCAGACGCGTGGGTTCAACTTCGCCGCCGAGGTCGTGCAGCTGTTGTCGGTGGCCAAGAACATCTGCGCGGAACCGGTGGTGCCCGCGGCGCGCACGGAGAACAACCGCGTCGTGGTGGCGCACCATGCCGGTTGACCTCGTGCTGGCGGGTATCACCGACGAGGCGGCACACGATCTCGCCACCCAGATCGGTGTGCTCATCGAGCTGGGCTGGCCCGCGATCGAGCTGCGCACGATCGACCGGCAGGCCGTCGCCGACCTCACCGACGACCAGTTCGCCGCGGCGGCGACGGCGTTGGCGGACAACGGGCTGCGGGTGATCTGCCTGGCCTCGCGGATCGGCAACTGGGCCCGTCCGATCACCGCGGACTTCGATCACGATCTCGCCGAACTCGACGTGCTCGCCCGGCGGGCCCGGTCGATCGGTACCCGGTATCTCCGGATCATGTCGTATCCCAACGACGGCCTGAGCGATCCGGACTGGCGCACCAGGGTGGTCACCCGGATCACGGCGCTCACCCGCAGGGCCGAAGCCGGCGGCGTGACGCTGCTGCACGAGAACTGCTCGGGCTGGGCGGGCGCCGACGCCGCGCGGATGCTCGAGCTGCTCGACGAGGTCGCGAGCCCGGCGCTGAAGCTGTTGTTCGACACCGGGAACGGCGTCGCGCACGGCTACGACGGCTTCGATCTGCTCGGCGACATCGTCGGCCACGTCGAGCACGTGCACATCAAGGACGCGGACGTGCACGGGTTCACGATCCCCGGCGAGGGCACCGCGCGGATCGCGGACTGTGTGAAGCTGTTGCGGGCGAACGGCTACCGCGGCGCCTGGTCACTGGAACCGCACCTCGCCCTGCGACCGCACGAGCCGGGTGAGCTCGCCGCCGACGCGGTGACGTCGTTCCTCGCGGCGGGCCGGGCGATGGCGAGGCTCGTCCGGTGATCCAGGCGGACCGGGACCTGCTGCTCCGTCTGCTCAGCCTGCCGACCGCCGGTCCGCTGGAGACGACGGCCGAGGTCCATCTATGGGAGGCGATGGAGGTGTTCGCCTCGGCGGCGGCCGGGATCGGCTTCCGCGTCGCGCACCTCGCCGCGCCCGAACCTTCGGTGCTCCGTCGTCCGGATGTGCCGTCGGTCCTTCATGACGTGGGGCCGGAGTTCCTCGCGTGCCAGCCGAGTCTGGTGCTCCGGCTCGGGCCTGCCGAGCCCGCCGTGATGTTCAACGTGCACCTCGACACCGTGGCGCCGTTCGAACCGGAAGGCTTCGACGGCACCAGGTTCCACGGGCGCGGCGCGATCGACGCCAAGGGGCCGGCGGTGGCGGTGCTGGCCGGGATCAGGGCGGCGGTCGCCGCCGACCCCGCGGTCGGCCACGAGGCCGGGGTGTTGATCCAGGCCGTGTCCGGCGAGGAGGGCGGCGCCATGGGCACGTTCGGCACCCGGCCGCTCGTCGAGGCCGGATTCCACGGCGGGCTCAACATCTTCTGCGAGCCGACCGGGCTGCGGAACCTGCCGCGCTGCACGGCGGCGATGACGGCGAGCGTGCGGGTCGACGGCGACGACGCGATCGACGACGAGCGCATCGAGGCCACAACGCCACGGTGCTGCTCGGGTTTCTCGCCCAGCACCTCGCCGCCGGTCTCGCCCCACTCGGCCAGGTCTGCGTGGCGGGCCTGCACACCGGTCAGCTGCACAACAGGGTCTACGGCAGCGGCGAACTGCTGTTCAACATGGCCTACGACTGCGCGGAGTCGGCGCGGACCATGAGCGCGGCGATGGAGACGGGCCTGCGGACCGGCGTCGCCGAGTTCTCCGAACGCTTCCGCGACATGCCCTTCTTCCACCGCACCGCCGCCGATGCCGCGGCGATCACCAGCCTGCGGTGGGCGAAGCGCGGGCTGCCCGCGCTGCCGGCGCAGGACATCCCAC
>NZ_VSRL01000360.1 GCF_012184385.1 Lentzea indica | reverse complement strand
CCGCCTGCGACGGCTGACCAGGCGGACGTGACAGCGCCCGCAGGCGATCCACCGCACCTCGCGCCGCGAACTGGGCGGCGCCCAGCCCCTTCGATGACGTAGCCGCGGATGACCTGGCCTGACTCCTCCATCGCCCGCAGAACCTTGTAGACGCCGCTGAACCCGCCCGTCACGCGTTCGGTGTCCAGGGCGCCACGGGTCAGCACGCCGTGGCGTTCCAGGAAAGCCTCGGCACGGGCGTGCGCCCGGCGGGTCGGATCCTCCGCGGGCCTCACCGCCAGCGACCAGCGGCCCGCCGCCGTCGGCGGACCTGTGCGGGAAGGCATGTCGGGACGAGCGGCGCGCAGCCGGGCGTAGCGGCCCCGTGGAGCGCTGCGGCGAGGTTTGTGGGCCGCGCCGCCACCGGACACCAGCGCGCGCAGCGGACCCAGCGTGTCGTTGGTGATCAGGCCCGCCCACACCAGATCCCACAGCGTGCCAACGACTTCGGCGTCCGTGCACTCCACGGACAGCGAGACCCGGTCGACCACCTGACGGAAGAACAGCGCTCCGCCGGACAGTGCTTCCAGGACCGCGGTGTGCAGTGGCGACTCCGGGATCGACTCCGGCACCAGGTCGGGCAGCAGCAGGTCGGCCACATCGGTCGGGGCCAGCGCGATCCAGCCGTCGCCACCGGCGAGCGAGCCGCACCCGGTCCAGGTCACCTCGCCGGACGCGGTCAGCTCGTCCAGCAGCGCCGGGTAGTAGCCAGGCAGCCGGGACGGGAACAGCAGTGATTCCAGGGCACTGGCGGGAAGTGGCGCCCCCGCGAGCTGTTCCACCACCGAGAACACGTCGTCGACGGTGGGTGCCGAGCGCAGCCGGCGACCGAGGCCGTGCCACGACGGGAGGAAGCGGCCCAGCGCCGCGGGTTCGACCGGTTCCACCTCGGAACGCAGACGGGCCAGCGAAGCCCGGCGGAGGCGGCGCAGCACGTCCGAGTCGCAGTATTCGGTGTGCGTGCCGCCGGGACGGAGCTCACCGCGGACCAGGCGGCCCGTGGCGGCCATCCGTTCCAGGACAGCCGTCACCACGGCCACGCCGAGACCGAAGCGGGCGGCGGGTTCCGCGGCGGCGAACGGGCCGTGGGTGCGGGCGAAGCGGCTCAGCAGATCGCCCAGCGGATCCGCCACCGGTTCGGTGAAGGCTTCCGGGACACCGACGGGGAGCGCGACGCCGAGCGCGTCGCGGACCCGGCCCGCGTCCTCGATCGAGATCGTGCGTTCCTCACCGGCGATCCGGACGCGGATCGCCCTGCGCGCGGACACCAGCTCGTCCAGCCACGCGCGGGGCACGCCGCGTTCGAGAGCCTCCGCGTCGGAGAGATCTCCCAGGAACCGCAACAGGTCCGCGGTGTCCTCGGCGTGGCGCGGGCGGCGGTCCTCCGCCAGGCGTTGCAGGCTGCGTTCGACCTCGGCCATGACCTCCGGGTCGAGCAGCTCGCGGATCGCCTCGGAGCCGAGCAGTTCCGCGAGCAGCGTCGAGTCCAGGGACAGGGCAGCCGCGCGGCGTTCCGCCAGGGGCGCGTCCATCTCGTAGAGGAACATGCCCACGTAGCCGAAGAGCAGGCTGCGGGCGAACGGCGATGGTGACGGCGTCTCCACCTCGACCACGCGGACCCGGCGTGCGCGGACGTCCGACATCAGCTCACGAAGGCCCGGTACGTCGTAGACGTCCTGCAGGCACTCGCGCATGGCCTCCAGGACCACCGGGAAGCGCTCGTACTTCGCGGCCACCGACAGCAGCTGCGCCGAGCGTTGGCGCTGCTGCCACAACGGGGTGCGCCGGCGTGGATCACGGCGGGGGAGCAGCAGGGAGCGGGCGGCGCACTCGCGGAACCGGGCCGCGAACAGCGCCGAGCCACCCACCTCGGCCACCACGATCTGCTCGACCTCGTCGGGATCGAGCAGCACGTCCTCCGCGCTCGCCGTCACCTCCATGCCCTCGAAGTCCAGAGCATCGGGCAACCGCAGAACGATGCCGTCGTCGGAATGTGCCGCCTGCACCTCCACACCGCGTCGTTCACGCAGGCGCGCCGCGATCGCCAACGCCCACGGAGCGTTGACCTGGGCGCCGAACGGGGAGTGCACCACGAGCCGCCAGTCGCCCAGCTCGTCGCGGAACCGTTCCACCAGAACGGTTCTGTCGTTCGGGACGTGCCGCGTCGCCTCCTTCTGCTCGCCCAGGTACGCGAGCAGGTTGTCCGTCGCCCACTCGTCAAGGCCGGCGGACACGGCCCGTTCGCGAGCGGCGGAATCCTCCATTGTGGACACTTCGCGGAGGAACCTGCCCATCGCACGGCCGAGTTCCAGCGGGCGGCCCGGTGCGTCGCCCTTCCAGAACGGCATCCGCGCGGGCTGACCCGGCGCGGGCACCACGATCACCCGGTCGTGCGTGATGTCCTCGACCCGCCACGACGACGTGCCCAGCAGGAACGTGTCGCCGACCCGCGACTCGTAGACCATCTCCTCGTCCAGCTCACCGACGCGCGACGGCTCCGGACTTCTCCGACGGCGGCGTCATCACCGCGAACAGCCCGCGGTCGGGGATCGTGCCGCCGGACGTGACCGCCAGACGCTGAGACCCCGGCCGCCCACGTAGTTCGGAGTTCACCCGGTCCCACGTGATCCGCGGCCGCAGCTCGCCGAACTCCTCCGACGGATACCGGCCCGACAGCATGTCCAGCACCGCGTGCAGCGCCGACTCGGGCAGGCCCGCGAACGGCGCCGCCCGCCGCACCAGCGCCGTCAGCTCCTCGACCGTCCACGTCTCCATCGCCACCATCGCGACGATGTGCTGCGCCAGCACGTCCAACGGGTTGCGCGGGAACCGGATGGCCTCGATCGCGCCATCACGCATCCGTTCCGCCACCACCGCGCACGACACCAGGTCGCCGCGGAACTTCGGGAACATCACGCCCCGCGACACCGCGCCCACCTGGTGCCCTGCACGGCCGACGCGCTGCAGGCCGGACGCGACCGACGGCGGCGCCTCCACCTGCACCACCAGGTCGACCGAGCCCATGTCGATGCCGAGCTCCAACGACGACGTCGCCACGACGCAGGGCAGCCGCCCGGACTTCAGATCCTCTTCAACGGCCGTGCGCTGCTCACGTGACATCGACCCGTGGTGCGCACGGGCCACGGAAGCGGCCTTCTGCACCGTCAATCCCGACTGACCGATCGCCTCAGCCGGGAACGACTTCATCTCGACCGCTTCTTCCGCCAGCTCGTTCAGGCGCGCGGTCAGCCGTTCCGCGAGCCGCCGCGAGTTCGCGAAGACGATCGTCGACCGGTGCGCCCGCACCAGTTCGAGCACCCGTGCCTCGACCGACGGCCAGATGGAGGCGCGTTGCTCGGCTCCGGAGGCCGAACCCGACACCTCACCCGTCGGCTGGCCGAGCAGCGACATGTCCTCGACCGGCACCTCCACCTCGACCTGGATGGTCTTGGGGGTCTTCGGCTGCACCACCGACACCGGACGGCCACCGGAGAGGAACGTGCTGATCTCCTCGACCGGCCGCACGGTCGCCGACAGCCCGATCCGCTGCGCCGGCCGTTCGAGCAGAGCGTCCAGCCGTTCCAGCGACAACGCCAGGTGCGCGCCGCGTTTGGTGCCGGCCACCGCGTGCACCTCGTCGACGATCACCGTCTCCACGCCGCGCAACGACTCGCGCGCCGACGAGGTGAGCAGCAGGAACAACGACTCCGGCGTCGTCACCAGCACGTCCGGCGGGGTGCGCCCGAACGCCCGCCGTTCCTCGGGGGACGTGTCGCCGGTCCGCATGCCGACCATGATCGACGGTTCCGTCACACCCAGCCTGTGCGCGGCCTGCCGGATACCGGCCAAAGGCGCGCGCAGATTTCGTTCGACGTCCACC
The DNA here is from genome assembly GCF_012184385.1 of Lentzea indica. Lineage (GTDB taxonomy): Bacteria > Actinomycetota > Actinomycetes > Mycobacteriales > Pseudonocardiaceae > Lentzea > Lentzea indica. The sequence continues at coordinate 3,218 of NZ_VSRL01000360.1, read as the reverse complement.
GCCAGCGCTTTCAACGGCGACACGTAAAGCACCCGGCACCGCCGCTTCGGTTCCGACGGAACGCCGGACGAAGCCAGCCTGTCCAGCGCCCACAGGAACGCGGCCAGCGTCTTGCCCGAGCCCGTCGGGGCGATGACCAGCGCGTGCTCGCCCGCCGCCGCGGCAGCCCACGCACCTGTCTGCGCCCGGGTCGGCGCGGCGAAGGCCCCGGCGAACCATTGCCTGGTCGCCGGTGAGAAAGCCTCCATCACGTCCATGCCGACCATCATGACAACCGGGTCTGACAATTTCTGATTGCGCAGGTCCGAGCACCCGCCGATGCCCGCTGTGGCACGATCACCCCGGTACGTCCTTCGAGGGGAGCACGGTGCGCGTCCTGTCCGTCGACCTGGGCACCGCCAACACGGTTGCGGTGCTGTCCGACCACGGTGTGGTGGATGTGGACGGTGGGCCCACCATGCCCTCGTCCGTCTACCTCGACGAGGACGGTGCCCTGCTCGTCGGCAGGGAAGCGGAGCGGCGTTCGCGCCAGGACCCGTCGCGCTACGAGGCGAACCCGAAGCGGCACATCGACAAGGCGACGATCAAGCTCGGTGAGCAGAACCTGCCGGTCAACGACGCGCTCGCGGCGATCTACGCGCGCGTCATGGAGGCCGTCACGCCGCTGCTCCAAGGCGCGCAGCTCGACGAGATCCGCCTGACGCACCCGGCCGAATGGGGCCCGAGCAGGCGCAACAAGCTGCTGTCCTCGGCCAGGCTCGCGGGCATGACCGGCGAGCTGGTCCCCGTTCCCGAGGCCATCGCGGTGGCCTCGCTCGGCGGCGGCCGTCCGCTCGCGGTCTACGACTTCGGCGCCGACACGTTCGACGTCTCCATGCTCGACTCCGAGCACCGCATCCTCGCCGACGGCAGCCTCAGCGACGTCGGCGGTCTCGACATCGACCAGGCGCTGCTGGAGCACATCGGCCGCATGGTCTCCCACAAGGACCCGGCAGGCTGGCAGCGGCTGCTGCGCCCGGTCACCGTGGACGACCACCGCGCCCGCCTCGGCCTGCGCGAGGAGCTGCGCCTGGCCAAGGAAGACCTCTCCGAGCTGCCTCAGGTCGAGGTGATGATGCCGGAGCCGTTCGAGAAGGTCGTCATCACGCGCGCCGAGCTCGAGGCGCTGATCCGGCCGAGCCTGATCCGCAGCGCCGAGGTCCTCATCTCCACGGTCCGCAAGGCCGGCGTCACGCCGGAGCACGTCTACCTCGTCGGCGGCTCCTGCCGGATGCCGCTGGTCGCGCAGGTCATCGCGGAGAAGGTCGGCATCGTCCCGACCAGCCCCGACCACCCGGAGACGATCGTCGCGTCCGGCGCGCAGGTCGTGGACCGGGCGATGATCACGCTCAAGCCCGAGGACGACAAGCCCAAGTTCGTCGAGCCGCCCACGGTCGTGACCGCGCCGGTCAGCCCCGCCGTGACCGGCCCGCATCCGGTGAACCCGAACGTCAGCGGCCCGAATCCCGTGGTCAGCGGCTCGTTCCCGGTCAACCCGAACGTGAGCGGGCAGTACTCGGCGAGCGGCACCTACCCGGTCACCGCGCCGTACTCGGTGAACCCGTCGGTCAGCGGCAGCTACCCGATGAACTTCCCGCAGCAGCAGGCGCCGAAGAAGGACAACAAGAAGGTCCTCATCGGTGTCGGTGCCGCGGTCCTCGTGCTGGCGGGCGTCATCGGCGCGGCGTTCGCGTTCTCCGGCCCCGATCTGCCCAGCGCGGACGAGTGCAAGGACGACACCTCGCAGGACGGTCAGGGCTTCACGAAGTGCCTGCGCCAGCTCGCGGGACACGTGCCGGACGGCGGCGGCTGCGAGAAGGCCGACTCCGCGCAGATCACCGGTATGGAGGAGATCAAGGGCACGGTCGTCAGCTGCACGATCCGCGACGGCTACTCGGTCCAGTACATCCTCACCGACAGCGTCACCGGCGCCGAGAACAACGCCGACGCCATCGCGAAGTCCTTCCAGACCGACCGCGTCGAGGCCGACTGGACCGGCAACGGCCTGGAGGGCGGTTACCGCGCGGCCACTTCGAGCGGCACCGGCGTGCTGGTGTTCACCGCCAAGGGGCGCCCCATGTTCGGCATCCTCACGAAGAACGCCGAGGAGAACGCCGACGAGCTCAAGCCGGACGAAATGGCCGACTTCTTCGAGAAGTCCGTGCAGCCGGGTGAGTAACCGCCCCTGATGGCCCTGTCGGCCCGCGGCCAGGCCGTGCCACCATCGCGATCATGGTGACCGTCGCGCCGCAGGTCGAACGCGTGCAGCGCAAGGTCGTTCGCGTGCTGACCGGCACCCAGATCCTGGGGTCCGCGTCGGTGACGATCGGCCTCGCGATCAGCACGCTGATCGCCGCGTCGCTGTCCGGCTCCGACGCCGTCGGAGGGCTCGCGCAGACAGCGGCCGTCGCCGGTGCCGCGTTGCTCGCCCTGCCCGGTGCTCGTCTCGCTCAACGGCGTGGGCGTCGTCCCGCGCTCATCCTCGGCTATGGCACGGGTGCGCTTGGTGCGTTGATCGCGGCCGTCGCCGTGGGTCTCGGTTTGTGGCAAATGTTGTTGGTGGGGCTCCTCCTGTTCGGAGGGGCGTCCAGCGCGAACTACGCGGCCCGTTATGCCGCAACGGATCTGGCCGAGCCCCAACGCCGTGCGCGCGAGCTCTCCCGTGTGGTGTGGGCGGCCATGATCGGCGCGATCATCGGCCCCAACCTCGCCGATCCCGCCGGACGGGTGGCCGCCTGGCTCGGCATGCCGGTGGGGGTGGGGCCGTTCCTGCTGGCGGCTCTGGTGCTCGGGGTCGCCGTGCTGGTCATCCAGCTCGGGCTGAGGCCGGACCCGCTCGTCGTCGTGAAAAGCACACGACCGGTTGAATCTCCGCACTGTTCCGGCGGCGGAAGTCCCGGTGGTCTGCGGATCTGGGGATCGCTCGGGCCGATGGCACGACTTGCACTCGTTGGAGTGATGTTGTGCCACACCGCGATGGTCGGGCTGATGTCGATGACGCCGGTGCACATGAACCACGCGGGGTCGTCGTTGCGCGTGGTCGGCGTCGTGATCAGCCTGCACGTCGCCGCGATGTACGCCGCGAGCCCGGCTGTTCGGGTGGATGGCGGACCGGCTGGGCCGCGTGCCGGTGCTCGCGATCGGCGCGTCACTGGTGGTGGCGGCGTCCGGGGTCGCGG
>NZ_VSRL01000035.1 GCF_012184385.1 Lentzea indica | reverse complement strand
TGCAGAGTTCGGCGCGCTGGAGGTGGGTTTCGGGCGAGGCCGACGCGGGCGTCGAGCTCGGCGCGGGCGTGGTGGCGGGCTTGGGCCAGTGCGGTGCGGTGTTCGGTGAGCGCTTCGTCGGTGCGGCCGAGATGACGTAGTGCGGTGCCGCGATGGTTGCGCACGTCCGCGGCGAAGAGCGGGTGGCCGTCGACCAGGCCGGTCGCGCGGTCGAGCAGATCGAGTGCCTGTTCGGGTCTGCCGCGCAGCAGCTCCAGGCGCGCGCGAATTTCGAGGGCAAGGGCGTGTTCGTGATCGTTGGGCTGGCTGCGGTTTCGTGCCAGGGCGCGGTCGATGTGGTCGTCGGCGGCGTCGAGGTCACCTCGGAACAGGTGTGCTTCGGCCAGGCACACCATCGGCAGTGCATTCGTCTGCACGTCGCACGCTTGCTGGAAGCACGCGATGGCGTCGTCGAGGAGGGCCTGGCCGAGCCTGGTGCCGCCGAGGTTGATCAGGATGTGGCCGCGTAGCCGGGTGTCGCCGGTTCGCTTGCTGGCTTGCGCGGCCTGAACCAGGAGGTCCGCGGCCTCGTCCAGCGGACCGGTGCTGTTGCGCACCAGCCCCAGGTTCGTGGCGGCGATGATCTCGCCTGGCGTCCACCCGGCTTTGGCCGCGTGGCCAATGGCGGCGTGCAGGTGTTCGCCGGCGGAGGTGAACCCGCCGCGGGTCCAGTGCAGGACACCGAGGCTGCTGTGCATCGCTGAGAGCGCGGCATCGTCCTCGGCGATCTCGGCGGCACGCAGGCCGGCGCTGACGACCGCTTGCCAGTGGACGCCGTTGCTGCGCAGGAAGTAGCCGCGCAGCGCGTCGGCCATCAGCCAGGCCTCGCCGTCTGGTCCGAGGTGGTCGGCGACGGCGGCGAGGTTGGGTCCTTCTGCGTCGAGCCAGGACTTCGCCGCGGTCGCGTCCGGGAAGGTCGTCGCGGTCGGTGCGGTTTCACTTGGTAGCCGGGGGCGGGTCGGGTCGAGGGTGTCCGCGGCGTCGCGGACGGTCCTGGAGTACCAGTCGAGGAGCCGGCCCACGCGGGTGGCGACGTGGCTCGGGTCGTCCTCGGCGTCGGATCGTTCTGCCGCGTAGAGGCGCAGCAGATCGTGGAAGGTGTAGCGGCCGGGCATGTGCTCACGCACCAGATGTGCGGCGGACAGGACGTCGAGATCCGGGTCGCTGCCCACGAGGACCGCCGCGGCCTCGGCGGTGATGTCCATGCCGGGCATGCGGCCCAGGAGCCGGAACAACTCCCTGGCGCTGTCGGGCAAGGCCACGTAGGACAACCTGAAGGCGGCGTGCACGGCGGTGCTGGTGTCGCCGGGCACCGCCAGTGCCGTGAGCCGGTCGGCCTCGCGAAGCCTGCGGTTGTAGTCACCGATCGAGCGCTCCGGCCTGGCGAGCAGCGCGGCTGCGGCAATGCGCAGGGCCAGGGGCAGCCGCACGCAGAGTTCCACGAGTTCGTCGACCTCGTCCGGTTCGGCGGTGACGCGGGCCGGCCCCAGGACCTGTTCGAGCACGGCGCGGGCGTCGGACGGGGTGAGGACGTCCAGAACGATCTGGTCGGCGCCTTCACGGGCGACCAGACCGTCGAGACGAGTCCGGCTGGTGATCATGACGAGGCAGCTCGGAGTGCCAGGCAGCAGCGGGCGGACCTGATCGGCGTCGAGGGCGTCATCGAGCACGATGAGCATCCGCCTGCCGGACAGAACGGTGCGGTACGTCGCGGCCGCATCGTCGACGTCGGTGGACAGCGAGTCGCGGTCGACGCCGAGCGCCGTCAGCAGCCGGATGAGTGCGTCCAGCGGCATCACCGGAACGCTGTGGCCACGCAGATCCAGGTACAGCTGCCCATCGGGGAACCGTGAGCGGACGCTGTGGGCCCAGTGCACGGCCAACGCGGTCTTGCCTGCCCCTGCCAGGCCCGTGACCACGCAGACGCCACCACGTTCCGGTAGCTGGTCCAGCGCCGCGATGGTGTCGGCGCGGCCGGTGAACCCGGCGGGCGCGCAAGGTGTCTGGGCGGGGGGCCGGTGGTTTCTCCGCGTGCCCAGGTCCTGGGCCAGGATCCTGGCCTGCACCTCGCGCAGCTCCGCACCGGGCAACAGCCCGAGGTCGCGGTCGAGCAGCGTCCTGCCCTCGTCGTAGACGTCGAGCGCCTCGACCTGGCGGCCCGTCTGGTACAGCGCCGTCATCAGCAACGCCCGCAGATGCTCGCGGAACGGGTGCTCGGCGACGAGGCCGCGCAGCACGGGAATCACCTCTTCGGCGAACCCCAGCGCCATCCTCGCCTCGGCGAGATCATCCTGGGCGCCGAGCCATTGCTCGACCAGCCGCACGCGCACGGGCTCCGCGTCAGCGACGCCCAGCTGCGGGTACGGTTCGCCCCGCCACAGCTCCAGTGCCGCTCCCAGCGCCTGTGCCGCATCCTGCGCCCGACCTGCCCGCAACGCCGCGCGGCCTTCGCGAACGCGCTCCTCGAACAGACGTGCGTCGAGCTCACCGCAATCGACCAGGATGCGGTAACCACCCGGCCCGGCCGCGATCCGCTCGCCGTCGAGCTGCCCGCGCAGAGTCCACACGTAGGTCTTGACGAGTCCTGGCGCCGAACGCGGCGGGCCGTCGGGCCACACGGCCTCTATCAGCCGTTCGGTTCGGACCCAGTTGTTGGCGTGCAACAGCAACGCCGCCAACAGAGCCCTCGGTTTCGCCGCCAAGCTCAGCCCGGTGCCGTCAGAGGCGACGTGGTCGACCGCGCCGAGAACCCGGAACATCCCCACCCCCGCGTTCGACGATAGTCCACGGTCGACCAGCTCGTCCCGCGATGGCTGAACCTGGATTGGACCTCGATTGAACCGGCTTCGCCGAGCCTTTCGACCGCAAGACCAATGGGGGGACGTCCCGTCGTTGGCAACTCAGCCGAAAGGAAACAAAAACCGTGACGAGTTCACGCAAGTCGGTCTTCGTGGTCCTCGGATTCGTTTTCGCCGCCCTGGTCGCACTCGTGGGCCCAGCGCAGGCGAGCACCACCGCGGGCGACCCTGCGACCGCGTCGGCGGCACAGGTGGACTGTGGTGTGCGGACCTCTCCCGGGGGCGCCTACCTGGAGGTCTGCGACGACCTGGGGAAGATCGGGAACGCGTACTACGGCAGCGTCTGGGGAACGGTGTACGGCGAGACCTTCGTGCAGGTGAGGGTCAGGTACACGAACGGCAGCATCGCCGTGCTGCAGTCCTCCACCAGGCCGCACTTCGACTTCTACATCGGAGGCGCCACGTCGGTCCTGATTCGTGCCTGCAACAGCAACGGTTGCGGGGCCTACTCCTGATCGATCGGCATTGAGGGTCAGGACGAGGCGAGCAGCCGCCGTCCTGGCCCTCACGGCCGTTTCCTCCCGCCGAATCCGGCAACGGATCAGAAGGTGGCAGCACTGCTCCCCCAGCGGCGCCGCCACCTTCTCCCCCGATCGTGGATCCCCTCGTCCACGACGCAGAGCTTGCCAGGGTGAACCTGAAGGGACGCTGAACGATCCTGAACCGAATTTCAGGACTCGATCACGAGGGATGCGGCAGGCTGCCCACATGCGCGTGCTCGTCGTGGAAGATGATCCCCGTCTCGCCGACCTGCTCACCCGCGGCCTGACCGCCGAAGGGTTCGCCGTCGACGTGGAGCGCACCGGCACGGACGGGCTGTGGCGGGCGAGGGAGCACCCGTACGACGTGATCGTCCTGGACATCATGCTGCCCGGTCTCAACGGCTACCGGGTCTGCCAGGAGCTGCGGGACGCGGGCGTGTGGACGCCGATCCTGATGCTCACCGCGAAGGACGGCGAGTTCGACGAGGCCGAGGGCCTGGACACCGGCGCGGACGACTACCTGACCAAGCCGTTCTCCTACGTGGTGCTGGTGGCCCGGCTGAGGGCGCTGGCCCGGCGGTCGCGCACCGCCCAGCCGGTGGTGCTGCGGGCCGGCGACCTGGTGCTCGATCCGGTCAGCCGGGAGTGCCACCGGGGTACCACGCGGATCGACTTGAAGGCCAAGGAGTTCTCGGTGCTGAACTTCCTTCTCAGGCACACCAACGAGGTCGTCACCAAGTCGGAGATCATCGACGGCGTGTGGGACGCGGCGCAGGACCCCGACCCCAACCTCGTCGAGGTCTACATCAGCGCGCTTCGCCGCAAGATCGACACACCGTTCGACCGGCGGAGCATCACCACTGTGCGCGGCGTCGGCTACCGGTTGGTGGATCGATGAAATCCTTGCAGGTCAAGGTGACCGTTCTGGCCACGGTGATCACCGCACTGCTGATCGGTCTCGCCGGGGCACTGATGCTGGTGTCACAACGCCAGCAGATCATCACCCAGACCGCGGACAGTTCGCGCCTGCACTACATGTGTTCCAGCGTGAACTGCGTCCAGCTGCACGAGCAGACGCCTGTCGCCACGCCGGGGATGCTGGTCCGGTACGCCAGCACCGAAGTGCGGCCGGACTTGTCGCTGTGGCCGTTCACCGACCTCCGCGAGACCCCGTATCAGCTGATCGGAGAAGGGCCGCAACGCAGCAGTGAGGAGGCACGGTCGACCGCATACGAGGCGCAGCTGCAGCTGAACAGCGCGACAACGACCCTGCTCAGCGTGCTCGCATCGATCACCGTGCTGGTGTCGGTCACGGTGCTGGCCGCGGCCAGCCGGGTGTTGCGGCCGGTGGAGGTGATGCGTGCCGAGGTGGCGGAGATCAACGAGCACAACCTCACCCGGCGCGTCCCTGTGCCGTCCTCCGACAACGAGATCGCCAGGCTGGGCGCCACGCTGAACGAGACGCTCGACCGGGTGCACCGCACCGTCGAGGACACCCGCAGGTTCGTCGCGGACGCCTCGCACGAGCTGCGCAGCCCGCTCGCCGCGCTGCGGGCCGAGCTGGAGATCGCGCTGTCGCATCCACACATGGCGGACTGGCCCACCGTCGTGAAGGCGGCGCTGGAGGACACCGAACGGCTGCAGGAGCTGACCACGGACCTGTTGCTGCTGGCCAGGTTGGACGCCGACGCACTGGACAAACAGGACACCGTCGACCTCACCGCCGTGGTGCAGCGGGAAATCTCCCGCCGGGGGATGGTCACCCTGGAAGCCGACGACCACGTACTCGTTCCTGGGCGGCGCGCGCAGCTGTCCCGGCTGCTCGGCAACCTGCTGGACAACGCCGAACGCCACGCGGGCACGGCGGTGATCGTGCGCCTGCGTGGCGGGCCTTCCGCGACGCTCGAGGTCATCGACGACGGTCCCGGCATCCCCGAAGCGGACAGGGAACGCGTCTTCGACCGGTTCACCCGGCTCGACGAGGCCCGCACCCGTGCCGCGGGTGGCGCCGGTCTCGGGCTCGCGATCGCCCGTCGCATCGCCACCAGGCATCACGGCACGCTCGAGGCCACCGACGCCGAAGGTTTCCGCGGAATCCGTTTCGTGGCAACGATTCCGACCGGCATCCCGCAACCGAGGAAAGCCGCCGTCATGGCGCAACAGCGCGTGGGCGACGAGGTGTGGCAGTACCTCAACGGCTCGATCATCTCGACACACGGCCACATCCCCGAACCACGCCCGGTTCCCCGGCCGGAGCTGGACTGGGATCTCATCTTCGGCGAGCACCAGCCGGTGCACTCGTGAGCTGAGGCAGCCACGGCTTTCCGGCCAATCCGCGTCCTGGCCCCCAGTCCTGATCTTCACCCGTGCGCGCCACGTCGTTGGGGCCACATGACGGTACCGGCCGTGATCTCGGCGGGCGTATGGTCCGAGACGGGGAAAGCATGTGACTCTTGGGGGAATCACTTATGCGCCATGCTGTGTTGTTATGCGCGCTTGCGCTCTTATCACAGTCCACTGTGGCCTTACCATATGCTGCAGCAGCGCCGCAGGTCAACGCGCCTGCCGGGGCCGCGCCACAGCAACGGGCACTACCGCCGCAGGCATTGCCATTCCACGGCGGCAAGAATGGGGAAAGGCCGCCGATCACACCTCCGCTGGTTGCCGCACAAGGTGATCCGAAGCCGGCCGCTGCGAGGCGCGACGCCGATGCCGGTGGCGCGGAAGAAATGCTGGCACGACCGGGTTTCGAACTCGGCGACACGTCACTCGTCGTCTATTTCAACGGCACGGACACCGATTCGTGGCGAGAGTGGCGTGCCACCGTCCTGGATCCGGAAACGGGTCAGGAGCAGCACTCCCAGCCGACGTCGGAGCTGCCCAGGTGCGGTGAGCCGCGCCGGTTCTGCCGTGCGTTCGGCGCATCGGCGGGGTGGGTGCTGCAGGCGGGGAAGCGTTACTCCGTGACGATCACCGTGACGCGCCAGGACGGCAGTGAGGTCGTCTCGGCGCCGTCCAACCAGGCTGTGGCGCGCCGGACGGAGGTGCCGCCCGAGATGCCAGCGTCACAGGCGGCCGGGTGTGGCTGCCCGAACGCGCTGGCGGCATCCGTCCCGGGACAGTCCGTGCGCGGCGTCGGCGTCAACACCGCGACCGGCGCGTTCCACTGGTCGCAGCAGGACTTCCAGATGGCGTCCTTCGCGGTTCCCTTCCAGGTCAAGAGGACGTACTCCTCGGCCAACCAGGGTTCGGGGACGCTGGGCAAGGGATGGGCGTGGACCTACGACGCCCGCGTGTTCCCGCCCGCCAGTGGAGAAACGTCCGTGTCGGTGCGCGCCGAGGATGGCGCGCAGGTGACCTACACACGCAACGCCGACGGTTCCTATACCAGGCCACCCGGTGTGCGTTCGACGCTCACCGCGTTGCCGGACAACACGTGGCGGCTCACCACGCCCGGCCAGATCGTGTACGCGTTCGACGCCGCCGGCAAGCTGACGTCGATCACCAACGCCCGCGGGCACGGCGTCCACATCGGACACTCCGCGGCGGAGTGGCGGATCACCGACGCGGCGGGGCGGGTCGTCGTGGTCTCGCTCAACGCGGCCGGGCTGGTCAGCAAGATCACCCTGCCGGACGGGCGGAAGACCCAGTACAGCTACGAGGACGGCCGGTTGTCGGCGGTGCAGGACGCGCAGGGGCACACCTGGTCGCACGTCTACGCCGGCGGAGTGCTGGTGAAAGTGGTCGATCCCCGTGGCCACGCGCAGATCACCAACGAGTACGCGGCAGGTCGTGTCGTGGCGCAGTCGAACGCGGACGGCGCCAGGACCACGTTCGAGTGGGACGCCGGGCGTCAGGAGTCGAAGGTGACCGACCCCGACGGTGTCGTGGTCTTCGACGGGTATCGCGGCAACGTCCTCGTGTACACGCAGAACGGCAACGGTGACGCGGTCAACACCCGTTACTCCGCCGCGCTCGATCCCAGTCTGACCGTGGACGCGCGAGGCAACCAGCGCGAACGCGGGTTCGACGCGGCGGGCAACAGGACCTCGGCCATCGCGCCGGAACCGTTCTCCTTCACCGAGCGCACCACCTACGACGGACGCAACAACCCGACCTCGCTGACCAACGGCGAAGGGCACACGACGCAGTTCGGTCACTCGCCGTACGACGAGGTGGAACAGGAGACCGCCGCCTCCGGCGACAAGACCACCTACCAGCGCGACAGCCGTGGCCTGGTGACGCGCATGACCGACCCGCGCGGCAAGGTCACCACCTTCGGCTACGACCAAGCCGGAAACATGGTGGCGCGCACGGCGCCCACTGGTGCACGCACCACGTATTCCTACGACAAGACAGGACGGCGGCTGAGCGAGACGAAGCCGCGTGGCAACGTCCCTGGCGCGAACCCGCACGACTTCACCACGAAGTACGGCTATGACGCACTCGACCGCGTCCGCACGGTGCACTCACCCGGCCACGAGCGGCCGCAGGAGAACGTGTACGACAACGCCGGCCAGCTCGTGCGCACCATCGACCCGCTGGAGAGGACGACCCTCTACACCTACGCCAAGGTGCTGAACAGGCGGATCTCGGTGATCGACCCGCGCGGCAGCGTCACGAAGACCGGCTACTCCCCCGCCGGCCGGGAGATCTCCCGCGTCGACGCGGAAGGCAACCGGGCGACGTACACCTACGACCACCGCGGTCGGCTTGCGACCACGGTGTCGCCGCGGGGCAACGCACCGGGCGCCGACCCGGCACAGTTCACCACCCGGTACTTCTACGACAACAACGGCAACCTGGTGCGGACGTCCCGTCCCTACCCCGGCGGTGGCTCGGCCGACGTGGATTCCGGGTTCGACGCGCTGGACCGCAGGGAGACCGCCACCGACGAGTTCGGCAACCAGTCCACCATCCGGCACGACAACACCGACAACGTCACGTCCACAGTGGACCCGCTGGGCAACAGGACCGACATCGACTACGACGCGAACGGCCGTCCCTCCGCGGTGAAGACGGCGGGTGGCGGCGAGTCGAAGGTCGTCTACGACCCAGCGGGAAACCCGCTGCGCAAGGTGTCGATGACCGGCGGCACCACCACGTGGTCCTACAACGACGACGGCCGGGTGGTGACCAAGACCGATCCGCGGGGCAACGCGCCGGGTGCGGATCCGTCGGCCTTCGCCGTCCGCTACGGCTACGACGTGGACGGGAACCTCGTCGCCACAACGGATCCGCTCGGCAACACCACGCGTTTCGAGTACGACTCCAACGGCAGGGTGACGAGCTCCACCGACGCCAACAACCACGTCACCCGTTACAAGTACGACGACGCCAGCCAGCTCGTCGCGGTGACCGGACCGGACGGGCACGAGCCCACCCGTTACGGCTACGGCGCGGACGGTTCCGTCGTCAGCAGGAAGGATCCGCTGGGAAGGGAGACCGAGTACCGCCACGACCGGCTCGGCCAGCTCGTCTCCGTCACCGATCCGCTGGAGCGGACGCGGACGTTCGGCTACGACGAGGAACGCAACCTCGTCAAGACGGTCAACGCCGGTCGCGGGGATGCCAAGGCGCGCACCACGATCGAGACGTTCGACTCGCTCAACCGCAGGGTGCGGCGACAGCTCGGCGTCGACGGACCGGTCTACGCCTACGGCTTCGACGCCCGCAACCGGCCGACCAGCATCGCCGACCCGGCGGGCGTGCGCGTCCAGGAGTTCGACAAGCGGGACCGGCTGACCAAGGTCACCCGCGGAGACCAGGTGTACGGCTACACCTACGACCGGGACGGCAACGTCGCCACGCGGACCTGGCCCGACGGCACCACCGTGTCGTCCGGGTTCGACAAGGCCGGTCAGCTGACCCAGCTCACCGCCAGTGGCGGCAGGGCGGGAACCACACCCGTCACCTACGCCTTCGAGTACGACCCGTCCGGCCGGCTGCGCAAGACCACAGCTCCAGGGCTGGTCACCGAGCGGGCGTACGACAACGCGGGTCGCCTGGTCGACATGAACACGCACGGCGTGGCCGCGTACCAGATCGCCCGCGACCCGGTCGGCAACCCGACCCGGATCATCACCACCCGCGGCGACGCCTCCGAGACCTCCGGCTACTTCTACGACGAGGCCGATCGGGTCATCGCCGCTGCTACGGCGGCGCCGGCCTGCTCGGCGGACAACCGGGCTGCGACCCGTCGGCAACCGGGACCGCGCGGTTCGGCTACGACGCCGTCGGCAACCGGGTCAGCCAGGTCAAGACCGGGACCATGGGTGCCAGCACGACGAAATACAACTACGACGACGCCGACCAGCTCGTGGAGGAGAAGACCAACAACACGACCCGCACGTTCGCCTACGACGACGAGGGCAACCAGATCAGGGCGGGCAAGGACACGTTCCGCTACAACCTGGACCACACGCTCGCATCGGCCACCGTGGCGGGTCGCACGACGGACTTCCGTTACGACGGCGACGCGCTCCGGATCTCGTCGGGTGATCGCGCGTGGTCCTGGGACGTCAACGGGGACAGGCCCTGGCTCACCTCGGACTCGACCCGCGGGTACCTGCCCGCGCCGGGCCACGGTGCGCTCGCCACGCTCGACAACGGAGTCGGCTCGTACGCACCGGACTGGCTCGGCGGGGTCGCCGCCGTGCTGTCACCCGCCGGCGCGGTGACCGAGAAATACGACTACGGCGCGTTCGGCGAGCCGAGGGACAACGGCACCGCGGGTGGAGCCGGTGGCACGAACCCGTTGCGGTTCACCGGTGCCTACGCCGATCCCGCGCTGGACGGCCGTTACGCACTGCCTGCTCGCGTCTACGACTCGTCGACGGGACGTTTCGGCGGTCTCGACCCCGAGCCCTCGTCGCTGCGGCAGCCCACCACGTCCACCTACGCCTACGTGCTCAACCGGCCGACGATGCTGATCGACCCGACCGGCGGCGCACCGATCGCGGACGGCGGCGGTGGCGTGACGGATCCGGAACCCCTGCCTCCGTCGGCCGACGCCGGGCAGTGGGACAAGGCGCCGTGGGAGGCTCCTTGCCGGCTCAGTCAGTCCGAGTACTGTCAGATCCTGATGTACATCCACAGTGAGATGGTCACGAACGCCCAGTCGCACGTGGTCCGTGGCATCAAACAGAACTTGGAGTTCTCGCGGTACCAGTCGCCGTGGTGGGAGTTCTGGGTGACGAAGTACGACCAGGAGCAGTCCAAGGTGGCGGCCGAGATCTCGTGGGGACTGCAGGTCTGCCAGAAGCTGTGCCCGTGGGACCACAAGCCGAAGATCCGCGAGAAGTGGGGCATGTCGGAAGGCGACCCCGACTCGTTGTACTCCGACGTGCCGGGCAAGCCCTACCGCATCTTCTACGACGTGTGGTCGAACATCCACTACGGCTACGTCGGCATCCAGGCCGCGTTCACCGGCGACGACCTGCAGAAGGGCGCGGCGGGAGGCGGACCGGCGGGCGGTAACGACCCCGGCGACGTGATCACGGTCCAGATCGGCATCGACCTCGGCGGGCGGTACGCCCCCGACCGGCTGGAACCGGACCACATCGACTACGGGATCCGCGCCAGGCTCACCGAGCTGTTCCTGCTCAAACCCGTTCCCGATGCGGCAAAGCACGTGGTGCCGCGCAAGTGACGGACACACCGGAGAACACCCCGAGGGCCGGCCGCCGCGCGCGTCTGGCCCTCGGGCTCGGTTGCGTGCTGGTCCTGCTGCTCGGCACCGCGACCGTGGTGTACCAGTCGGCTCTCGACGGGCAGCGCGGCCCCGACGTCGCGCTCGACCAGCTGCTGCTCCCCGGGCCCGCCGAGGTCGACGGCGATCCGGAGTGGACGGTGCACGGAAGCTGGCCGACGTCCGGGAATGGAACAGGAACGGAAGGGCACCAAGACTCGTGCAGGGCGCCCGGCGGCACGACAGCGTCTGGCGGGCCGAGTGGGCGTTCCGCTTCGACAACCCCAAGAACGGCCTGGGTGACGACTACGTGACCACCCCGAGCGACGCCGAGGTGCCCGCCGGGATCAGTGCTCACGCCGCCAACCTGTCGTGCATCGGTGCGAAGGAATCTGGTTGCACCGTATGGGTCTTCTGGGCTCGCTACGGCCAGTACACCGTGTACCTCGAGTACATCAGCCTCGGCGAGGGTGTCCCCTATGCCAGGTTCGAGGCCCACGTCCGTGAGGCCGACAAGGTGGTCAGCCGCGCACTGCGCGGAACGAGGTGAGGTGCCAGCGGAACGTGGTGCTCGTTGGCGCTGTAATGCGGCACCCATCAGGACCGATTCCTCTGGTGCTGGTCGTGTTGTCGGGGACACAGCGGGCCGGCGTGCCGTGCAGTGAGGAACGACCATGCGCATCAGGAACACCGCCGGTCCGTTGAGCGTCCACGCGATCGCCGGCTCGTACGTCGTCCTGCTCGGCCTCGACCTCGCGAAGAGGAGCAGCCGCGGACTGCTCGGGTTCGCGATCGAGCGCTGGGATCCGAAGGAAAAGGAACGGTACTGGCTGCGCGGCATGAAGGTCTTCGAGGAGACCTCGAAGGGCGTGCCGCCGGGCACACCGGTGAGCCTGCTGGAGCACCCCGTGCAGTCGTTCCTGTGGGGCGACTACACCGCCAAGCCCGGCCGACGCTACGAGTACCGCGTCGTCGCGCTGTACGGCAAGCCGAAGAACCTCGAGATCCGGCACGAGGTGACGGTCGAGGTGCGGACCGAGCCGGTCGACCAGGGCGGGCACGCGATCCACTTCAACCGCGGCGTGGGTGCGGGTCAGCAGTACGTGCGGGAGTTCGGGGAGCGCAAACCCCGGGAGAACGATCGGACGGACCCTGCGTACGACTGGCTCTCGCGTGGCTTGGAGGAGGCGCTCATCGCGTTCGTCCGTTCCGCCAAGGGGCCCGGCCACGCGTTACGTGGATCTGTCTACGAGTTCAACTACCCGCACGTGCTCGAAGAGCTCAAGGCCGCGGTCGACAGGGGCGTCGACGTGCGGATCATCTACGACCGGCGCGGGAAGGCGAACCCCGACCCGAAGAAGCGGAAGGTCTGGCAGAGCACCGAACCCGCCGTCGAGGCAGCCGGTCTGGCCGGCCACATGATCCCGCGCACTACGAACAGCTCGATCTCGCACAACAAGTTCTTCGTGTTGCTGCGCAACGACAAGCCGCAAGCGGTGTGGACCGGGTCGACCAACATCACCTGGGGAGGCCTCTTCGGACAGTCCAACGTCGGTCACCTGCTGCGCGACCCTGCCACCGCCGCCACCTATCTGGACTACTGGACCCGGCTCGCCGACGACCCCGGCTACGCGGACATCCGGCCGGCCAACACCACGGCGGGCCCGACGCCGGCGATCCCGCCCGTGGCAGGAACGAGCTGCGTGTTCAGCCCGCGCACCACGCTCGACATGATCGACTGGTACGCCTCGCAGGCAGGTGGCGCCACCCGGTCGTTCTTCATGACCGCGGCGTTCGGCGTGCACGACAAGATCGCCGAAGCACTCGAACCCGAGTCCGACGTGCTGCGCTACCTGGTGCTCGAGCGCCCTCCCGGCGAGGACGAGATCCGGTTCGACGTCGACCGCGACGTGAAGGTCGCCGTCGGCTCACTGCTCACCACCGGGATCCTCGACCGCTGGACACGCGAGCACCTGACCGGCCTCAACGGCCACGTCCGGTTCAGCCACACGAAGTTCATGCTCGTCGACCCGCTCAGCGACGACCCGCTCGTCATCACCGGATCGGGCAACTTCAGCGACCCGTCCGTCCGCGAGAACGACGAGAACATGCTCGTGATCCAGGGCGACACCAGGGTCGCGGACATCTATCTCGGCGAGTTCATGCGGATTTTCAACCACTACTACTTCCGCTATCTGCGCCAGCGCCTCGGCAAGTCCGACGAGGTGGCGTTCCTCAAGCCCGACGACGGCTGGGTGAGCCGCTACTACGACACGACGACACCCAGCCACCGGCAGCGCCTGCTTTTCCGGTGATGGCAGCAGGACCACTTCTTCTCGTCATACCTACGCCGATCGGCCCTCGCCCCGGAACCGGTATGACCTCTAGGTTGCTGGTGTGGCAGGACAGGGGGATCCTCACTTACCGCGTTTGCTCGCACCGGGCGTCGCCGTGCTGCTCGGCTACGTCCTGCTGGTCGGCAATCCCTGGCTGAACCGGGATCTCATCGTCGCGCTGTCCGACGCCGATTCGGCCCTTCGCCTCGTCACCGTGATGTTCTCCTATCCGAGCTGGCACGTGGACGTGGATCTTGTCGGCCCGTTCCTGTTCTGGTTCGCGAACATGCGGGCGGTGCTGTTCGTGGCGCTGGCGGTGGCCGGGCTGAACAGGATGTCGCGCTGGGTCAGCGTGACCGCGGGCGGCACGGCTCTGTTCGTCACCACCGTGGGGCTGACGACACTCAGCGCCGTGGTCGCCGAGCTGGGCTCCGCGGCGGTCGGGTTGGCTCTGCTGGACGAGCGGTCGACCTCTCCGTACTACGGGTCTGACCGGCCGGACGAGTTCTTTCTCAACCTGTTCAGCGCGTCGGCCACGTTCGGCGTGCTGTTCGGCTTGGTGCTCGGCGCCGTCGTCGTCTCGCAGCGCCGGAACACCGTGAGCAAGGAAAGCCGTGTCACCGCACCGAAGTCGTTCTGGTGAAGGGGATCGATGAGCCAGCCAACCGCCTTCTCCCCGACGACACGACTCGGTATCTGTGCATCGCGGCCAGGACCGACGAGCGCTTCGCCGAGCGGATGACCAAGGCGCTGCTGAACGACGACCTGCACGCGGCTGCGCCGTCCGTCGGTTTCTCGCTGCGCCCTGTGCTGCTGCACGCGCTGGCCGGGGTCCGGCAACGCCGGGTGCGGGACTGGTGCCTGCTCGCGGCGACGGTGCTGGCACTGGTTCTCTCTCCACTGTGGACGATCATCGCGCTGCTGGCGATCCTGCCGATCGGCGGAAGCCTGGCCCGCCGCGCCGGGGAGTCCCGCAGGCTGCGCGACGTCGTGGTCGCCCTGATCGCGTTGGCGATCATGCTGTTGCTGTCCGTGTCGATCGTGTCCGCGCTCGGCGTCGCACCTGAGCCGACGCGAAGAACCCCGCAGCCGGAGCCCCCGGTCGCGGACTGGCTGGTCGGCCTGCCGTGGCTCGCGCTGCTGACAGGCCTGGTGTTGTACGCGCTGATGGTGTGGAGCGAGTGGCAGACCCGCCAGACGTTGCTGAGCCAGCTCACCCGAACCGCGTTCCGGCCAGAAGAGGCGCCGCCGCTGCCGTCCAGCCAGGAGTGGTTGTCCGACCGGCTGGCGGCGATCGACGAGGCCGAACGCGGCAACGTGACGATCTACGACGGTTTCACCCCGTTCATAGGCCACGGTCCGATCGTGTCGACGTGGTCGTTCGCCCTGCCGTCGCTGCGACGTGACTCCGACACCGACGCTGACGGCGAGAGCGTGGTGCCGCTCGACATCGGCGAACTGGTCACCCACGTCCGGGACCGGCTGACCGGCATCGGTGCGGAGCCCGACGAGCTGCCAGGACTGCTCCTCACCGAGCGGGCCTTCGTCAGCGGCAACGCGCTCACCATGCACCCGGCGCTGCTGCCCGAGCGCGATCAGCCGCCCCTGCAGCACCTGTCCGACGGGGACCTGGCTCAGCTCGCCGCGCGCCCGCACGGTTCGGCGAGGCACTACCTCTGCGCACAGGTCCCGTCGTGGGGCGGTGAGGTGGTCGCCAGCACGTTCCTGCACTTCTCCACCGACGGGCGGCTGCTCTACCTGCAGTGCGACCGGACCGTGCTGGGACCGTTGTGGCAGCAGTACCACGACGTGGACCGGATGAGCCCGGTGCTCACCGCGGGCGCGATCGGTCGCCTTCTGGCCAGGGCAGCGAGCGGGGTGTCCAGCGCGGTGCCGCGTGCTCCCGTCCGCGTGGTGCGCGACCTCACCTTCCGCTGGCGCTGGGAACGACGTTGCGCCGTGGAACGGGCGATCGCCCAGCAGGATCTCGGCTACAACTACGGCGCCCGGTTCAGCGTCCGCGAGGAAGCCGCGGACGCCAACTACCACAACTACTTCCAGAAAACCGACGCCGCCAAGCACCTCAAGCTGATCGAGCGGCACGCGCTGGCCACGCTGCTGGACTTCCTCGACGAGCGCGGCGTGGACACCACCGAGTTCCGCAACCGCCAGATGACGATCCTCAACCAGGGCGTCATCCAGACCGGCGGCGTCAGCAACGTGGGCAACCAGGCCATCGGCAGCGAGGCCACCGCGACTGTGCAGTTCCCCGCGCCCAAACCCGCCGCTGGAAAGCCGGCGTGAGAGAAGGGAAGCCAGTGCCGGAAAACTCTCCGAACTACGGCATCCAACAGTCCGGCGGCGTGAGCAACGTCGGCAACCAGGCCGTCGGCCCGCACGCCAGCGCGATCAGCCACGGCCAGAGTTTCACCGCCGCGCCGGCAACCGGTGAGCTGATGACCCAGCTGATGACGTTGCTGGAACAGCACCGCGAGGAGGTCCCCGGCTCGGCCGTCGCGGTCGCCGAGGAACTGCAGGGCGAGCTGGACTCGGACGAGCCCGATCGCGGTGTGATCGCGCGAACTCTCGAGCGGCTCAACAACATGGTGAGGCCCGTGGCCCCGCTGGTCGAGACGGTCGGCGAGCTGACCAGGTCCGTCGATTCGGCGTTCGGCGGCTGACGCCAGAGGGCTGCCGCTCAACACCCCCGAAGAGAACTATTCACCACTTGCTGTACTGTCTTGCCCATGCTGACCTGTGAAACGCGTGGAGCGGCCCTCGCCCGGCTGGGCCGCGCCCTGGCGGATCCGACTCGGTGCCGGATCCTCGTCACCCTGCTCGACGGGCCCGGCTACCCGGCGCAGCTCGCCGAGCAGCTGGAGCTGACCAGGTCGAACGTGTCGAACCACCTGTCGTGCCTGCGCGGCTGCGGCCTGGTCGTCGCCACCTACCAGGGCAGGCAGGTGCGCTACGACCTCGCCGACCCGCACCTGGCGCGCGCACTGCGCGAACTGGTGGACGTCGTGCTCGCCGTCGACACCGATGTCGACTGCGTGGACGACGCGGTGAGCACAAAAGCCGTCGCACGATGAGCGAGCAGCGCGAAGAACTGCCTGTCGTCGATTCGAGCGGCGGCGCGGATGGATGTTGCGCATCCACGCCCGCGGCCATCATCGCCCCTGAACGCAAGTCGGTGCTGACGCGACGCGTTCGCCTGCTGGTGGGCGCCACCATCACGTACAACGTCATCGAGGGGATCATCGCGATCGCCGCGGGCACCGTGGCGTCGTCCACGGCACTGATCGGTTTCGGGCTCGACTCGGTGATCGAGGTGGCCTCGGCCGCCGCCGTGGCCTGGCAGTTCTCGGGCAAGGATCCTGAGGCGAGGGAACGCGCGACACTCAAGGTGATCGCGGTGTCGTTCTTCGCACTCGCCGCCTACGTCGTGGTCGAGTCCAGCCTGTCCGTCTGGAGCGGGGAACGAGCGGACCACTCGACGGTCGGCATCGTGCTGGCCGCCGTCTCGCTGGCAGTCATGCCGGGACTTTCCTACGCGCAGCGGCGTGCCGGGCGTGAGCTCGGATCCAAGAGTGCGGTGGCGGACTCGAAGCAGACGTTGTTGTGCACCTACCTGTCCGGCGTGCTGCTCGTCGGACTCGTGGTCAACAGCCTGTTCGGCTGGTGGTGGGCCGATCCGCTCGCGGCGCTGGTGATCGCGGCGGTCGCGGTGAAGGAAGGCCGCGAAGCGTGGCGAGGCGAGCACTGCTGCTAGATCATGGGGAGACGCAATGACGACGCTGCCTGCTCACGACCGACTCGCAACGGCACTGACCACTGCCATCCACACCGGAGACGTTGACGGTCTCCGACAGCTGCTGCACGACCATCCCGAAATCGCCACTGCACGCATCAACGGCCGTTCGCCGCTGCACATCGCAACGGACTGGCCGGGCCACTTTCCGGATGTCGCGAACACCATCGTCGCCCTCGTCGACGCTGGTGCCGACGTGAACGCACGATTCCAAGGCTCACACACGGAAACACCGCTGCATTGGGCAGCCAGCAGTGACAACGTCGAGGCGCTCGACGCGTTGCTGGACGCCGGAGCCGACATCGAGACCGACGGCGCCGTCATCGCCGGCGGTACCCCGCTGGCCGACGCGCGAGCGTTCGCGCAGTGGCGCGCCGCCCGTCGGCTCGTTGAGCGCGGTGCCACGACCACCCTCACCGACGCCGCAACGCTCGGCCTCCTCGATCGCGTGAAGACCTACTTCCCCGGTGCCACGAGCGAAGAAGTGAACGTGGCGTTCTGGGGCGCGTGCCATGGCGGTCAACGGCAGTGCGCGGAATACCTTCTCGGCCACGGTGCCGAGCTGAACTGGATACCGCCGTGGGAACCGATGACACCGCTGGACGCGGCACAGCGCAGTGAGGCGACCGACCTGGTGCTCTGGTTGCGTGAGCGGGGTGCGAAGTCAGCCGCTCAATGACCCGAGTCAGCCCCTGGGCGCGTACATGATCACGGCAACGCCGATCAGGCAGATGCCCGCACCGATGTAGTCCCATCGATCCGGCCGGAAACCGTCCATCACCACGCCCCACGCCAGTGACCCGGCGACGAAGACTCCGCCGTACGCGGCGAGGATGCGGCCGAAGTTCGGATCCGGCTGGAACGTCGCGACGAACCCGTACGCGCCGAGCGCCAGCACACCTCCGGCGATCCACAGCAGACCGCGGTGTTCCCGCAGCCCTTGCCACACCAGCCAAGCGCCACCGATCTCCGCCACCGCGGCGAGCACGAACAACACCACCGAACGCAGAACCGTCATGATCAGGAAGTCTGACAGCCACAACCGTCACCGGCGCAGCGGTGCCGCCGCCGACGCCGAACCACCAACCACGCGCCGTTGCCGGCAACCGCGGCGACGAGAAGGCCGGTCAACACGTCTCGAAAGCCGATCGCCGAGAGGAAGCCCGCCACCCCGGCGACGCCCAGGACCGGCACCAGACAACACACGAGGCACGCTGCACCGGCCAACCACACGAACCGGCGGGTCTGGTCAGCAGCAGGAGCCGGCATCGGCGGCCTTCCCCTCGGCAAGACCAGCGAACGGCAACGGACAGGACGGAATGTGCGAGCACGCGATGAGGTCGTCGCAACCCGCCGCCACCGCGGCCTTCAACGTGTCCCGGATGATCTCCAGGTCCGCGATTTGGCCTCGACCTCCGTCAGCTTGGTCGTCGCGCGAGCCTGCAGCCCTGACTTGCCGTGCCGGTGCGCGCCGAGGTCGAGCAGTTCGGCGACCTCGTCGAGGGTGAAGCCGAGCCGCTGGGCGGCCTTGATGACCCGGATGACGGTCACCGTCTCCGCCGGATAGACCCGGTGCCCGCCCAGCGTCCGGTCAGGTTCAGCGAGGAGGCCGACCCTCTCGTAGTACCGCAGTGTCTGCCGGTTCACGCCCGCGGCATCGGCGACCTCCCCGGCACGCAACCCGGTCATGACGACATCCCTTCAGCTCGCGCCGCGAGCGCCTCGAGCACGTCGGCGTGCTGGGCGGGAACCCTGATCTCCAGGTGCAGGCTGCCGCCGGTCGCGACCAAGCTGAAGGTGAAGAACGAACAGCATCCGGTCTCCCGCACCACGAGGTCAGCTGCCCGCGAGGCCGCGTGCGGCTCGAGTTCCAGCGACACGGACGTGACGTCGATGCGCCGAACGCTCCGCACCGCCTCCGTGAACAACGCGTCGAATTCGGCGACGCGCAGAGGACGCTCCTCGGTGGGCAACGTGCAGGCCTGCGGGGCCCAAGGCTCAGCTTCTGTGCTCATGCCTCGACGGTAAGCCTGTACCTGGGTACCAGATGCAAGTCACTGACAGCCGCAGCCGGCAGCGGACTCGGCCGGCTTGGTCGCGCGCACGATCGCGGAGTGCATTCCGTCCGCGGCCTCGAAGGTCGGCGTGATCTCGATGTCGGTGAAGCCCGCGGCCTGCAGCCCTTCGCGGTACTCGGTGAAGGTGAGGGCTCCGGCGATGCAGCTGACGTAGGACCCGCGCTCACCCCGCTCCGCGGGCGTGAGGTGGTCGTCGGCGACCACATCAGAGATGCCGATGCGGCCGCCAGGGCGCAGGACGCGGAAGGTTTCAGCGAACACGGCGGGCTTGTCGACGGAGAGGTTGATGACGCAGTTGGAGATCACGACATCGATGGTGTTGCCGGGCAACGGGATGGCTTCGATGTTGCCCTTCAGGAACTCGACGTTGGTGGCGCCTGCCTTGCCGGCGTTGGCCAGGGCGAGCGCGAGCATCTCGTCGGTCATGTCCAGGCCGTAGGCCTTGCCGGTCGGTCCGACTCGGCGAGCGGACAGCAGAACGTCGATGCCGCCTCCGGAGCCGAGATCGAGCACCCTCTCCCCTTCGCGGAGCTCGGCGACCGCGAGGGGGTTGCCGCAGCCGAGCGAGGCCGCGACCGCTTCCGCTGGCAGCTGGTCCCTGTCCGCCGCGGCGTAGAGCGTGGCGCCGAAGTTCTCGTCGACCTCCACGCCCCCCGGACCGCAGCACCCGCCTCCCGCTTGGGCGACGGCGGTCGCGGCTGCGGCGTAACGGGCGCGGACGGTCTCACGCAGCTCAGTCTGCTGGCTCATCGGTGACACTCCTCCAGGCTGTATCGACGTCTGTCGATACAGTGTTGCGCAGAACCTGAAGCGCCGTCAATATTGAAAAATGTCGAAGCAAGGGCTGCTGCGACGGTGACCAGAAAAGCCCTACCGGGACTCGTAACGGAACGACGCCGTGGCGGGCTCGGCGCACACCGCGTCGGCCGCCTGGTCCGTGTCTTGCAGGTACCACACCTTGGCCCGGTATTCGGTCCATCCGGACACGGCACGTCCGTTGACCGAGTCCGGGCCGATCGAGTTGCGAGACTCGAGCTTCGCCACGCCATCGGCACCCGCCGGGACAAGACCGAGAACGACGCCCTCAGGTCCCAGCGCCGAGAACTCGATCTTCACGCCCTCGAGCGGGCCGTCACCGGTCAGCCGGGCCGTGAGGCTGAGGTCGGATCCTCGAGCCGTCACGGGCTCGACGCTCAGGTGGTAGCCGCAGCCACCACACGCGGTGACGGCGGCGGGCGACGCCAGCACGAGTGCCAGCGCCGCCACACGGGTCTTCCTCAGCAAGGACCGCCTCCGCTGTCGCCCTCGGGCGGGAACGGGCTGAACGCCCGCGACACGGCGATGTCGAGCAGCTGGGCCGATTCGCCGTCCAGGTACCGCATCTGACCGTCCACCACCTTGCCCGGATCCATGAAACTGAACACGAACTTCCGCGTGGCGGGGTCGCCCATGTTCGGCGGCGGAAGCACCGTGATGCCGGCGATGCCCGGATCGGCCGGGATCTGGTAGCCCAGCTTGCCGGGGCTCGACTCGTCCGGGTACACCGCGATCGGGATCGGGCCGATCCGCACCTGGAACTCGGCGTTCGTCCGCTTCTTCATGTCGAACACGTGGAAGCGCAGTCCACTGTAGACGTCGCTCGGGTTCGTCTTGAACGCGAACTTGTACAACGGGAAGAGCGGCTGGTCGAACTTCTCGATTTGCAGGCTCAGGTCGATGTCCAGCTGGGCGTGCACGTCCGGCGCGACCATGCTGAACCTGTCGTAGGTACCCTCGACGCCGAACGCGACGTAGCCGAGGCCCGGCCGGATCGTCATGTCGCGCACCCCGTCGGCCACCACGTACACGCCGCCGATGCGCACGTCCGGTGCCTGGACGTGGCCGTCGTTGACGTGCAGCGTGAGGATCGGGATGGGGCCGCAGGCCACGATGTTCTGCTCGAACTCCTTGATGGGCAACGCCTGGGTCTGCTTGAGCACGAACGATCCGCCCACCAGCATCGAGCCGGTCGGGCTCGGTTCGGAGCGCAGGCGGGTGCTGAACGTGCCGATGTCGTTTTCCGCGATGTCGACCGTGACCTTCTCGCCGAGGTCGAGCAGCTTCGCGAACACGTCGTTGGTCTGCAGCCGCAGCGGGTCGCCAGCCAGGGCGAACTTGCCCTGCACGTACGCCTCGGCGTCCAGTCCCGCGGCCGCGGACACCACCGTGATCACCGGCACCTTGAGCGCGTTGCCCCGCTCGTCGGTGCCCTTGATGTCGACGTCCACGCAGGGCGCGTTCGGGCCCGCGTCACATGCCGGGACGTCCGTCAGCCGGGCTCGCGCGGAAGCGGGCCCGTCGCCGAACATTCCGGTCACGTGGGCGTTCACCATGCTGATCGGACTGTTCGCCGCGACCCGAACGTGGCTGTTCTTGCCGAACTCGCCCGTCACCTGCAGGCTCGACGGCACGCCGTGCACGTCCGCCGCTCCGCGCAGGTTTCCGTACGGGGTCGTCGTGTTCGCCTCGGCCCGCAGCTCCAGCACGTCGATGCCGCCGGACGCGGTGTACTGCACCTGCAGATCGTGCGCCCGGTTCGGATCGGTCTGGTCGAACCCGAACGGGCCGATGTGCAGGTCGAACGGCGACGGCAGGCCGCGCAGGGTGGCCTTCGCCGCGGCGTACGGCGCGACGTCGAACAGGCCGTCGAGGCGTACGTAGGCGTCGAGCGGCACGCCCGCGGGCGGGCGGTAGCCGACGACGTCGATCTTCTTGGCCGCCATGTCGACCTCGACCACCGTGGGCAGACCCGGCAACGACACCGTGCTCACGAGGCCGAAGCACTTGCCCAGCATCGAGCAGATCGGCCCGTCGTCGCGGGCGCAGCCCGCCCCGGTGCACGACCTGGCTTCGGCGGCGATGCCGTGCTCGTACAACGGGACCTGTCCGATCGCGCCGAGCGCCGCCACCTTGCCGACCCTGGCCTCGGCGAGCAGACCCACCGGGCGGTCGGTGCGGTAGCTCAGCTTCCCGTCGCCGTAGCGCACGTCCAGCGAGCTCGGCAGGCTGACCCTGCCGAAGGCCGTGTACCGGTTGTCGGCGCCGAGCAGGAAGTCGCCGTCGAACGCGAACGTGCCATCACCCGAGCGCATGTCGAACCCGACACCGTCGGGCTTGGGTGCCACCGCGACCAGCGACAGCGAGCCGACCGCGGCGCTGGCGTCGAGATCGCCGTTGCCCTGGTTGTAGTGCGCGGCGACGTGTTGACCACGTGGCGCGGTCGCGCCCGCGCGGTTGGTCACCGCGAACGCGGCCGACCCGATCGCTCCGGACGTGCTCTGGAAACGGAAGTTGCCGTCTGCCCAGTCCGCCGTCATCTTCGCGGGGATGTTCAGCGCTTGTGCGAACGCCTGGTACTCGCGTCCGCCGAACGGCACCCTCGCCGCGCGGAACGTGATGCCCCCGAGCGCGGACGACGCCGACGACTCGAAGTGTTTCGCCGGCGCGTCCACCACCACGTCGAGATCCGCAGGCACACCGTTCGCGGACGCGGAGAGGTATCCGGCGTCCACTCCGGACAGTGCGGCCGTGATTTCGTTGATGGGGGCCGAGTTGTGCACACCCAGCGTCGTGCGGGCGTCGAACGTGCCGACGACGTGCACGGTCGCCGGCAGCTTGTCGATCGATGCTCGTGCCCTCAGCGTGCCGAACGAGGTCTGGGTGTCGGCCTCGGCGGCGACTCGCAGCACCCCGAGCGGTGCCGACGCGCGGTAGCCGACATCGACACGGGCGGGGTTGCCGTCGACCGTGATCGGCCCCACCGTGAGGTCCACGTTGGACGGCAGTCCGTCCAGGCTGACCTGGCCTTCGAGCCTCGGCAGGTTCGGCAGCAGACCGCTGATCTCCAGGTACGCCGTCAGCGGTGCGGTGGCGGTGTACCCGGTGAGCTCGATCTCCTTGCCCACCAGGTCGACCGCGAGCGCGGTCGGCAGGCCGGGCAGCCGGATGGTGCCCACGAGCCCGAGGCACCGGCCGAACAACGTGCAGATCGGCGAGTCGTCCTTCACGCAGCCCGTGCCTTCGGCACAGCCGCGCGCCCGGACCGCCACGCCGTTGTCGAACAGCGGTGCGCCGAGACCGTTCAGCGCCGCGACCTTGCCGACGTGCACGTCCGCGAGCAGACCGATCGACTTGTCGCCGGTGTAGGTGAGCTTGCCGTCGGCAAGGTCGATCGTGAGCGTGAGGTTCGTCGGCAGGCGGTCGATGCGCGACGTCACCGCGAGGCGGGTGTCGTCGGCGCCGTTCGCGGCAAGCACGACGTCCGCGTCGACGAACACCGGCTGGCCGTCGGTGTCGAGCCGCAGGTTCGCCACCTGTCTCGCCGGGCCGCGGGCGTACTCGGCGAGCGTGAGGTTGCGAATGCTGACGCTGCCGTCGAAGTCACCGGTGACCTGGCGGTAGTGCGCCGAGACGTGTTGTCCGGCCGGCATGGTCGCGCCGCGGTGGTTCGTGACGGAGAACCGTGCCGCCGCGAGCGCGCCGGACAGGCCACGGAACCGCATGAGGCCGTCGCCGAAGTCGGCGTCGAACCGGGCCGGGACACCGGTGAGCTCACCGATCGCGAGGTAGTCGCGGCCGGCGAACGGTACCCGCGCGACCGCGGTGATCGTGCCGAGCGCCGCCGACGACGTGCCGTCCAGGTGCCGCGCCGGCAGGTCGATCAGCACGTCGACCTCGGTCGGCAGATCGGTGAGCGCCGTGGACAGGTAGTGGTGGCCGATCGGATCGAGCTGCTCGACACCCTGCGGGCTCACGAACAGCTCGGCCCTCGGCACCGCGCTCGACGCCCGGTAGCTCACCTTCGGCTTGTCGCCGAGGTCGTAGCGCACGTCCACGGTCTGCGGCAGCCCGTTGATCGCGGCGACCGCGCTCGGCCCGGCGGCCGTGTCGACGTAGGCGGCCTTCACCCGCTGCACCACGGAACTCGCGTTGAACTGCACACGCCGCGCAACGGTGTCGAGGTCGAATCCGAGTGTGGCGGGGAGGTTCGACACGTCGAGGCGGGTCTTCTGCTTGCCGTCGACCACGCCGGCGGCGACGAACGGCTGGCCACCCGGCGTGAACTCGGTGCCGCCACGCGGATGCTGGTCGAAGTACACGTCGATCTTGCGCAGGCCGGTGACGCGAGCGCTGGCGCCGAGCTTGGTCCCGCTCAGCACCGCCGTTGCGTGGTCGCCGTCCAGCGGCGCGTAGTCGCCGAGTTCCTTCGACACGAACACCTCAGCCGAGCCGAGCGGGGTGTTGGCGTCGAACAGGACGTGCCTGCCAGGCAGGTTCGCGTCCACGTTGATGACGGTCGGCAGCTCACGCAGCGCACCGCGCAGCACGATGGCAGGTGACCGGTCGAAGAACGAGACGTCCAAACTGGACAGTGGACCTGCAGAGTCGTAGTCGAGCGTCACCCGGTCGTTCGCCGAGTTGAGCGCACCACGCCACTGGGTGGGGAGGTTCTTCGCCACAGCACGAACGGAAGCGTCGAGCTGCTCCCCGGCGTAGACGAAGTCGGCGAAGAGCACATCGTTGATCGAGTCGCTCGCGGTGTAGTCGACGATGTCGTCGCCGCCGTCCCTCGGACGGATCAGCGCGGCCGACACCGTGTTCGGCAGCTGGTCGACGACGAGCTGGTCGAACCGGTTCGCGGCACTGGAGTTCGACAGCACCTGCACGTCGAGCTTGGTGCGTGTGGTGACCTGCGCGTCAACGGTCGCTCTCTGGTCGCGGTCACTCGCACCGGGATCGATGAACGCGTGTGCGGTGAAGACAGTCGGCACGGGCTCGAACCGTGCGCTCGCCACGGTCGGGTCGTAGGGCAGGCCCTGGTTGTCATCGGTGACGTTCGCGAGGCCCGCGGTCACCGCGAGGGAGCTCGCCGCGCCGACCTGCAGCACGCTCGCCTTGATGTCGAAGATGCCGCGCAACACCTGCAACGGCGCGAAGGTGTAGACGCCGATAGCGGCCGTGGGCAGACCCGCACCACGACGGTAGCCGTCGAAGCCGACGGAGAGCCGTTTGTGCGTCGGGAGGTCGTAGACGGCCCACACGTGCGCGGGCAGGTCGCGCCCGGCGAACTCGCTGGTGGGCAGACGCAGGTTGACCACGCCGAGACCGAGGTGCACGAGGTTGAGCAACGCCTCGATCTTGGTCTGGAGCGTGTTCCCCAGGTCCCGCAACAGCCTCTCGAGGTCGAGCTTCTCCACCAGCAGCTCGGGATGCAGGATGACGTTGAGCGGGTCCTTCAGCAGCTCGTTGACGACGTTGAGCCGGTTGGTGGCGAGCGCGATCTCGCGGTCGAGGTTCGTGATCTCCCTGACCACCGCGGCGATGTCGCCCGGCGCGGCGACGGGCACGAGGTCCGTCAGCACGTCCGGCGTGCGGTCACCGGTGACGTCGACGATCGCGGGCACGCCGAGCGGGAGCGTGAGTGAGCAGGACACCGCCTTGGTCCGCGACTCGGAACAGACGCGGTAGGTGATCCTGGGGATGCCGTCGGGCAGCTGCTGCAGCAACGCGAGCGGGTCGACGGGCAGCGGCGGCGGCAGGTTGCCCGAGGTCAACGCGTCGATCAGCTCCTGCAGCGTGGCCCGTCTGCCGGGGTCGACGACCTGCGCGGAGCGAACCTGCGGCTGCAACGCGTTCGCGTCGAGCGCGGGCTTGCCGTCCGGCGTGGTGCGGCCGGCCTTGGCCAACGTGGCCAGCGCCTCGGCGCTGGTGGCGTCGACGAGCTCCTGCCCAGGCCGCAGCGGAAGGTCCAGTTTGGACGGTGTGACCGGAGGACTCGGCGCGATCGGCACACGGTCGACCGGCACGCGGCCGTCGGGTCCGGGGTCCAGCGCGGGCAACGGCGCGATGGGCTGCGCCTTCGACGGCTTGTTCTCGATGTTCGGCGAGCCGTCCCTGCCAGGATCGATCTGGCCGAGCTGACCCGGTGCCACCGGAGGCGTCGCTGTCGCCTGCGCCCCGAGTCTGTCCTCGGTCAGCGCGGGGTTCTGAGCCGGTTGCGTCGTTGTCGTCGTCGGCGGCGGTGGTGCGGGTGGTGCCGTTGGCGTCGGCTCCGCGTGGGCGGGCGCAACGAGGAGCGTGCTTGCCAATGCGGTGATCGCGGCGAACGTGCTGATGCGCAGGCGTGCTGAAGCCACAACGACTCCCCCAATGTCGATAGAGCTTTCCCCTAGCTCTACGGCAGACGGAGCGAAGCACACGACGCGAATGGAGCACAGCTCTTACTCGTCAGCTCCACTCGAACGGCCTAGCACGACAGGTGTTGTGACCAGCAGAAACAGAGTGATCGTCACGTGCTCCACGAGTCAGGCTGGGTGCGAGACGGGAGACGGTTCAACGGCTTTCGATGAAGTTCTTCCAAGCCGTGGAACCGAAGGTCAGCACGCCTCCAGAGGGGTTCTTCGAGTCACGGACGAGCGCGTCGAGAGCAACCGACACCTCGACGCAGTTGTCGTCCTCGGTCGCGCCGCTGTAACTGCTCTTACGCCATTCGCGTGCCTGGGTCATCGAGGTCCTCTCGCGGTCGGCCGACGTACTCCGCCAGCCTGCTCCGCGATTGTTCCTCATCCAAGGCGACCTCGGCCAAACGGTCGAAGAGCAGCCTGATCCGCGCGATGGCACCCGGATCCTGCACGAACACCTTCGCCAAGTCGGTCGAGGTGAAAGCGACCGGCTTCGACTTCTCGTACTCCCACAGCACACAACCCGTGGCGACCAAGGGCGCATCCGCCGGCACGATCCGGACAACGTGAGTGTTGAACAGCAAGCGGGCGTACTGCTCCTCCATGATCCGGCTGTCGCCCACCTGCGTCTGCAACGCATGTTCGTGGACGTAGAACAAGCAAGTCGGGCGATTGTGGCGTCGCAGGATCGTCTGACGGTCCATCCGGAACTGGACAACTGCCGAGATTCGCTCCTCCGCGATGTATCCACCCATCCGATACAGAGCGTCGGCGTACTCCGGCGTTTGCATGAGACCTGGCATGGCCTGCGGGTCGTAGCTGGTGATCGTCTTGGCGGTCGACTCCGCCCGCGCGAGCGTGCGGAGGTTGTCCGGCACCTGGACGATGTACTCCTCGAAGGTGTTGCGCCATTTCCGCTTGAAGTCCTCGAAGAAGTCGATGTCCTTGCCGCACATCGAGAGGTACTGCACCAGGTCGATCTCACTGGCGCGGAACTTGCCGTGCTCGACAGTCGACACCTTGCTCGGGTCCCAGCCGAGCCGGACGGCAAGCGCTGCACCGGTCAGACCGGTGCAGGTCTCGCGCAGCTTGCGCAGCTCGTCGCCCAGATCCCGGCTGTACGCGGTGGATGGAGTGGTCGTGGCCATGCCGTCGACGCTAGAGCTTGCTCTTCGAGCACGAATCTGCTCATTCGGGTGAAAACAAGCTCGGTCCGAGCCGGGCTCAGGGTGCCGTGACCACCGGCCCGAGC
Organism: Lentzea indica; assembly: GCF_012184385.1. GTDB lineage: Bacteria > Actinomycetota > Actinomycetes > Mycobacteriales > Pseudonocardiaceae > Lentzea > Lentzea indica. The sequence continues at coordinate 29,982 of NZ_VSRL01000035.1, read as the reverse complement.
GGAGCCGGAAGCGCTGCCAACGCCTTCAGCCTTCGCGGCGGGAAGTCCGTCCACTCCCCCCGCGGCTCGCGGTCGGAGTGCAGGTGCCGGTCGAGGAACCGTTGCCACCGCCGCAGTCCGTCGATGGCGTCCACAACGGACAGTTCTCCTGCCTCGATTGCGTCAGCGTACTCGTCGAGGTCGAGCATCCGCTGGTGCCGCCCGTCGACCGGGACGATGACGTCGGCGTACAGGTCGCGGACGATCATCGAACCCGGTTTCTCCTCCACCTTCACCAGGTCGACGTACCAGGTCGTGTGCCCCGCTGCGGAGCGGTCCGTGTGCCGGCCCCGCCGCCAGACGGGCACGGACATGCTCACCCCGAGATCCAGCAACACGAACACCCGCTCCAGCAACGTGCCGCCTGGCCACGGCTCGAACCGGTCGGGCAGCTGGAACTCGTAAGCGAGCGAGTCCCCGTCCCGCACGCCGGGCAACGGACCGAACGACTCGCGCCAGACCTCGATGCGTTCCACAGGGTCTGTTCTACCCGTGGTCAGGCAGGCTCGCGTACTCCTCGATCCGGGTGATCAGGCCGTCCTCGAAGCGGAAGTACACGGCGGCATCGACCTGGAAGAGCGCTCCGTCCTTCATCACCACGTTCACGACGTGCTGCTGGAGCACCTCTCCCTGCTGGGAGAACTGCCGGGTGATGTCGTACCGCATCGACTCGACGGGCTCGATCTGGGCGGCCATGCCGGAGATGTTCTCCTCGATCGTCGAGTCGCCCTTGCCGTCGTTGTGCCAGACCGTGGCTGCCGACGAGCACATCGCCCGCGCGTCGGCCCACTCCCGGTTCTCCAGGTGGCGGAGGTAGGCGGTCGCCTTGGACTTCAGGTCGTACATGAATGCGCGTTCTCCTGCTTCGACCCGCATGGGGAGGTGGTTACCGGGAGGTGAGAGCGGACAGGTGAAGACGGCCGGCACCAGATGGTGGTGCGAGAGCGTGGTCTGGTTGAAGTCGACGGACAACTTGCTGCCGGGTTCCAGCAGTGGCAGCACCAGCCAGCGGCCGATGCCGGGCGTCTCGGTGCCGTTGGTCTCGTCGGTGAAGACGACGAGTCGTTGGCCCGGCATGGTTTCGATGATCGTCAGCACGTGCTCGGTGCCGTTGATCGTGACGACGAGGTCGACGGGTGCGAGGACGGAGTCGGTGGTGCGGGGAGACGTCAGGCGCTCCACGTCGACGCGTCGGCCTTCTGGCGCGGCACGGATTTCACCTTCGAAGACCCAGGCCGGGTCATAGGGGTAGGTGTCGATGCCGCTCAGGCCGGATCGGCCGAGTGCCTCCGGATCCATGACGACAACGCCGTAGTGGCCGTCAGCGCCGCCCGCGACACCCACCCGTCCGTCAGGGAGCTCGAAGGTACCGCCGACTTCGGTGGTCACGCCGTCCGTTGTGCGGGTCAAGGCACCCGCCTCGTTGACGCGCCACTCCCCCGCAACGCCTGGGACGACCTGGGGTTCATGGCCGGTCACGGTGCCGCTGGCGACGACCTTCGCCTTGCCGTCCTGGCCGGCGATCTCGTTCCACCTGGCCTTGCGCCATTCCTCGTAGCTCATTTCCTGGCCGCCCACACCGTGCGTTCGGTCCGCAGGGCGATGTCGTCGCGCTGCAGGACGCGGTGCAGGGCCTCCGGGTCCAGCAGGCGGCGCAAACTGGCGTGCGCGTAACGTTCCACGGCGGCGGACCGTTCGATGTGGACGGTGACCGTCCGCTCGCCTTCGACGGTGAATCCGGCGGCGGTCAGCAAGGGAGCCCAGTCGGCACCCCGGTGGGGTACGCGCTCGTCGTGGTGGTGTTGTTCCAGGCGGCTCTCGGGGACGTCGTCCGGCAGGAACCGGGGCATGCCGGCGAGTTCGACGACGGCGAGCAGGCCGCCGGGCGCGAGCGTGTCGTGGACCTGGCGCAGGACGCGGTCGGGATCAGCCATGTGGTGCAGGGAGGCCGATGCCCACACGAGGCCGGGGCTGCCGAGGTCCGGCCATTCCGCGTCCAGGTCGGCCTGCACGGTGCTCACACGGTCGGTCAACCCCTGCTCGCAGGCCTTCTCCCGCAACCGCCGCAGGTGGTCGACCGAAGCGTCCACGGCGGTGATGTGCGCTTCGGGGAAGCGGGCCAGCAGGGCGAACGTTCCCGCGCCCGTGCCACAGCCCAGGTCGACGATCTGGCGTGGGCTCTCGATGGGCAGCCACTCGATGATGGAGGCGGTGTGTTCGGCGAGGATCTCCGCGTCGAGGTCGAGAACCTCTGCCTGATCGTGCCCGTGCCCGTGGCCATGTCCGTGGTCGTTCATGAACCTCACGGTAGGGCGACCCTGCGCCTGAGGCACGATCACTTGCGCATTCGGCAAGACGGTCAGGCCTCACGCTGCCGATCGCGCAAGATCAGCCCTTCTTGTCGGCGTTGTGCCCGCGCCGGGCCTCGCGGTCGAAGATGCCGAGGATCTCGCACGGTCCGCCCGCGGTGCCGATCGCGTGCGGCAGCATCGTCGGGAACTCGGCCGCCTGGTTGGTCTCGACGCGGAACCTGCGGTTGCCCAGCAGCAGAACGGCAGTGCCGGAGAGGACGACGAGCCACTCGCGCCCCGAGTGCGCGCGCAGCGAGGAAGGGTTGTCGGGCGGCGGGTTCGTCATGCGCTGGCGCATGACGGTCATGCCGGGTTCGGCCTTGATCGGCCACCGCATCAGGCCGTGCGCGCCGTCGATCATCGGGCTGACGATCACGTCGTCGGTGTCGGTCTCGACGAGCTGGTCGAGTGACGTGTCGAGCGCCCTGGCCAGGACGACGAGCTGGTCCAGGGCGAGCCGGCGCTGGCCGTTCTCGATGCGGCTGAGCGACGACGGGCTCAGCCGGGCGCGGGTGGCGAGTTCGTCCAGCGACCAGCCCTGGGCCACGCGCAGGGCGCGGATCCGCTTGCGCACGAGGCTGTCCAGATCGCCGTCGTCTTGCGTCATGCGCATGATCGTATGCCTCAACTGCAAGGCATGGTCGTCAGTTCTGTTCGAGCATTTCGAGCAGCTTCTCCGGAGGGTTGTCGCCGAACAGGCTCTCCATGAGAACCTCGGAGTCCGCGGCGGTCTCCGTGGAGCGCACGAACATGGCTTGCTCGTACTCGTCCAACGCCGCCTCGACGTCGCCGGGATGCGCGGCGAGTGCCTTTCCGAGTTCGGCGCCGTCCAGCATGGCCAGGTTCGCGCCTTCGCCGTTGGGCGCCGAGAGGTGGGCGGCGTCCCCGACCAGCGTCACACCGGGCACTCGGCTCCAGCGGTGCCCGGCAGGCAACGTGTAATGCGGGCGCAGCAACGGAACCGTGTCGGAATCGGTGATCAACGCGGTCAGCTCCGGTGCCCAGTCCTCGAACTCCGCCGCTACCTGCCTGGGGTCCGTGACGTCGATGGTGTCGAACCAGTCCAGCGGCCGGCTGAACTCCACGTAGGCGTGCAGGGTGTCACCGGCCTCCCGGTGCGCGAAGATCACCTTGCCCTGGCCTGGGGCGAACATGGAGCCACCGCCCACGACTTTCGCGGCGGCCGGGTGCCGGGTGTCCGCGTTGTAGAGGTAGGTCTCGACGAACGCCATGCCGGTGTACTCGGGCGTGGCGTCGGTGAGCAGCGGCCGCACGCGTGACCACGCGCCGTCCGCGCCGACCAGCAGATCCGCGACGACAGTGCTGCCGTCGGCGAACGTCACCTCACGGCCCTCGACACTCGTCACCTTGTGACCCCACCGGACGGTGCCCGCCGGGAGTGAGTCGAGGAGCATCTGCCGCAGGTCGGCGCGCTGCACCTCGGGACGGCCGCCCGTGCCGTCGTCGGCCTTGTCGAGCAGGACGGTGCCGTCGGAGCCCAGGACCCGCATCGCCTGGCGCCCTTCCAGGACCAGGCCGCGGAACTCGTCCATCAGACCCGCGGCCTCGACGGCGAGCTGGCCGTTGTAGTCGTGGATGTCGAGCATCCCGCCCTGCGCTCGCGACGTCGGCGACTCCTCCGCCTCGTAGACGACGGACGGAATGCCGTTGACGTGCAGCACGCGGGCGAGCGTGAGTCCGCCGAGGCCGGCACCGATGATCGTGACGTGCATTGGGGCTCCTTGAAGGTCGTGCCGCCCGGTTCTCGGGACGGCACGATCAGACTCACCGAAGCCGCTGGCACCGACCGCACACGCCGCTGGTACCCGGCTGACAGACCCTGTCAGTCACCACTCGGCGAAGCCGCCGTCGTCGTGCCGCCAGATCGGCGACCGCCACGCGTGCCCGATCTCGGCGGCCCGTCGCACCGCCGCCTCGTCGACCTCGATCCCCAGCCCTGGCCCGGTCGGGCGGGCGATCCAGCCGTCCACGACCTGCACCGGCGCCATGTCCACGAGGTAGGTGGGGTCGGTGCCGTTGTAGTGCATGCCCGCGCTTTGTTCCTGGATCAGGAAGTTCGGCGTCGTGAACGCCACCTGCAGCGACGCCGCCAGCGAGATCGGCCCGAGTGGACAGTGCGGCGCGATCGACGCGCCGTAGACCTCGGCGAGCGACCCGATCCGCCGCAGCTCCGAGATTCCGCCCGCGTGCGAGGGGTCGGGCTGCACGACCGCGACACCCGCGTCCAGCACGGGCTTGAACTCCCACCGCGAGTACAGTCGCTCCCCCGTCGCGATCGGGACCGTCGACGCCGACACCACGGACGCCAGGACCTCGGGCGGGAGTTCGGGCAGCACCGGTTCCTCGACGAACATCGGCTGCACCTCTTCGAGCATCCGCACCAGACGCCGTGCCATGGCGGGCGAAACGCGGCCGTGGAAGTCGATCGCGAGGTCACCGTCAGGGCCCAGCGCCTCACGGGCCTCCCGTGCGCGGTCCAGCACCGCGTTGGCCTCCGCGGGCGTGGCAATGGGCCGCATCTCGGCGGTGGCGTTCATCTTCACCGCGCCGAAGCCGGCCTCGACCTGCCGCGCCACCGCCTCGAAGATGCCGTCGGGTCGATCGCCACCCACCCACGAGTACGCGCGCACCCGATCACGCACCGGGCCGCCGAGAAGTTCGTGCACCGGTAGCCCGCGCGCCTTGCCCGCGATGTCCCACAACGCGTGGTCGAAGCCCGACAGCGCCGACGACAACACGGGGCCGCCGCGGTAGAAACCGCCGCGGCGCAGGACCTGCCAGTGGTCCTCGACTCGCAGCGGGTCCTGGCCGATCACCAGCTCGGCCAGCTCGTGCACGGCCGCGCGGACCGTCTCGGCCCTGCCTTCCACGACCGGCTCACCCCAGCCGGTCACCCCCTCGTCCGTGCTCACCTTGAGAAACAACCAGCGGGGCTCGACCAGGAACGTCTCGACCGCCGTCACCTTCATGAAGAATCCTTAGCCGCGGACCAGCCGCCGTCGACCAGAATCTCCGCGCCCGTCACGAACGACGCCGCCGGAGACAAGAGGAAACCGATCACCGAGGCCACCTCGGCCGGGTCGCCGAGGCGTCCCGCCGGGGTGGCTCGGGCACTGCGTTCCCGATCCTCGAGGGAGACCCGGTCCCATGCCGCCGTCAGCACGGGACCGGGCAGCACCGCGTTGATCCTGACGTCCGGCGCGTACTCGACGGCGAGCTGGCGGGTCAGTGCTACCAGCCCGCCCTTCGAGGCCGCGTACGCGCCGTGTCCTGGGATGCCGAAGTGCGCGTGCACCGACGAGACCAGCACGACCGAGCCGTTCCGCTGACGCAGCGACGGCAGGCAGGCCCGCACGCCGAGGAACGCGCCACCGAGGTTGACCGCGATCTGGCGGTCCCACTCGGCGGGCGTGGTCAGGTCCACCGGCATCACGTTGACCGTGTAGGCGTTGCTCACCAACGCGTCCACGCCGCCATCGCTCAGCTCCACTGCCCGTTGCCAGGTCTCCGGGTCGCTGACATCGCCCCGGACGGCGACATCACCCGTCAGGTCGATGCCGATCACCCGGTAGCCGTTGTCCGTCAGGTGCTGTGCCGTGGCGGCACCGATTCCCGCTGCCGCACCCGACACCACCGCGCACTTCATGCACGTTCTCCTAGAGCTTCTGCCGGTAGACCTTGTTGTCCGGCCCGCGCACCACTGTCCACGCAGAGCCGTCCGGTCCAGCAGTAGCACCGACGGCGCCGACGAGCGAGTTGCTCGGGAACTCGGAGCGCTTGAACCAGCCGCCCCACGTGCCGGCGGACCGGTTGACCTGCCAGAGCGTGTAGTCGCTCGCCCGCGCGAACAGGTAGATCCGGTCCTGGTACTCGACCATGGTCGGGCTGCCGGAGATCACGCCTCCGAGTGACGTCCACGTGCCACCTTCAGTCGAGCGGACCCACACGCTGTCGTCCGCGGTCCGCACGGCCACCTGGCCACCGGCGACGCTCGGCCTGCCGTAGATCGGGGCGTCACCGGGCGCGCCCAGCGAGGTCCACGAGCCTCGGTGGAGCCAGACCTTGCCGTCCGCACCGCGAGCGACGATCGTGCCATCCGCTGAGACCGAAGGCGCGTCGGTGAGCTTGCCGCCCAGCGACTTCCACGAGCCCCACCGTCCGTTGTGGAGTGTCCGCTGCCAGGCGCGGTTGTCCGTGCCGCGTACGGTCACCTCGACATCGGACCCAACGGTGCGAACGGCGGGCTGACCCTGGATCGCCTTGCCCAGGCTGGACCACCTGCCGTTGCGGAGCACCTTCAGCTCGCCGCCGGTGCTGCGGGAGAACACCAGCGCCTCGTCGCCGACACGAGCGATCGCAGGCGAGGCGGTCGCGTTGTCGCCGACAGCCTCACCGGGCACGAGGTCCTGGCCGCGCAGCTTGAACATCGCCGTGCCGTGCGGGGGAACCGTCACCGTGTACTTGTCGGTCGCCGTCCCGCGGTCACCACGTGCCCGCAGGTCGCGGACGCTGACGTCACCCTTGAGGCCTGCGTCGGCGAAGTTGACGGTCATCTCCGCGGGAACGTCACGGCGGTTGAGCAGCACGACCGAACGCTCGCCCTTGCGGGACAACACCTTGCTGTAGACGTCGGTGTCACCGGTCGACGCCACCCGCACGCCCTGGATGGCCAGCGGGTCCTGGTTGACCGCGAGGATCTCCGGGTTCTTCAGCGTCGAGACCATCGACGGCGGCAACGTGCGCGGGTCCGAACCGATGATCAACGGCGAGGACATCTGCGCCCACATCACGAACTGCGAGGTGGACTCCTCCTCGTTGAGCTCGTAGGTGCCCTGCTGCGTCTTGCGCATCGGGATCAGGTAGTCCGGGTCGTTGTAGTGGCCAGGTCCCTGAGCCTCGGGGTGATAGGCGTTGCGGTCCATGTTGCGCAGTACGTCACGCCAGATGCCCTCGTAGGGCGTGCCGAACGCGACGTCGGTGCTGGTGCGCCACGAGTCGGCGATCAGCGGGCCAAAGGTGTAGGAGATGCCGGCGACCTGGTCCGGTTCGTGCGGGACGCCCCACTCGTCGGTGACCGGGTTGCACAGGTTGAGGATCATCGGCCGGCCTGCCTTCTGCACGGCCTTGCTGAAGTCCGCGAACGCCTGCGCGGGCTTGAGGTTCGCGACGATGCCGCACAGGAAGTCGATCTTGATCGCGTCGAACTTCCAGTCGGCGAACCGCTTCGCGTCCTTCTCGTAGTAGCCGCCGCCACTGCCCGCGGCGCAGTTCTTGCCGTCGGACGGCCCGGCGTCGGTGTAGATGCCGGCCTTGAGACCCTGGGCGTGCAGGTCCTCGACCAGGTTCGCGAGGCCGCCGGGGAACTTCGCCGGGTCCTCCACGAGGTTTCCCCCGGCGTCACGCGGTGTCGGCGCGTTCCAGCCGCCGTCGATCCACACGATCTTGTAGCCCGCGTCGCGCAGGCCACTGCTCACAAGGAAGTCCGCGACACCGCGCACGTCCTTCTCGTTCGGCGCTCCAAGGCCGAAGTACGTGTTCCACCCCATGTACGGGGTCTTGGCGACACCACTGTCGTAGTAAGTGGGCGCTCCCTGGTCGTCACCGGCGTATGCGGGTGTCGCGACCAGGGACATCAAGGCGATGGCCAACGCGACTCTGCGAACGGACATGCGGTGAGCCTCCCCTTGCGACCGTTGGGTGTCAAGAATAATTCCTAATTTATGTGTAGTAGGCTTGGCCGCGTGAGCTACCGCTACGAGATCACCCAGGCAGTCGTGCGGCAGGGCATCATCGCGATCATCCGCACCGGCGACACCTCTTCCGCTCTTCAGGCCGCCGTTCCGCTGCTGGACGCGGGCCTCACGTCGCTCGAGCTGCCTTTGACGAATCCCGGTGCGCTGGACGCGATCCGGCAGCTGCGCTCCGACTTCCCGTCCGCGACCATCGGCGCGGGCTCCGTGCTGGACGAGGCTTCGGCAGTGGCCGCGGTGCGCGCCGGGGCGCAGTTCCTGGTCGCACCAAACCTGGACGTGTCGGTGATCCGGGCCGGGCACCGGTACGGGGCGGCCGTGCTGCCCGGCGCCGGAACCGTGTCCGAGGTCGTGCAAGCGCTGGAAGCCGGCGCGGACGCGGTGAAGGTGTTTCCGGCGCCCACGCCTCAGTGGGTCAAGGACGTGCTGGCGGTGTTGCCGTACGCGCCGCTGGTACCGACAGGTGGGGTGGCACCGGCCGACGTTCCCGCATGGCTTGAGGCGGGCGCGGTGGCGTGCGGGGTCGGATCGGCCCTCGCCCGCACGCCGATCGAAGACATCAAGGCACTCTTGCGCTCCTAAGCACTTGGCCAGAAGCCTTGTCCGCAACCTCACCGGCTCGTTGGCGCCGAGAGCATCTGCAAGTACTACCAACTCATGATCGAATCGCCCTCAACTACAGCCAACTTGTTCCGCATCAGCAGAACCCGGCACCGTGAGCTGGGGCCCGAAGCGGCCTGTTGGTAGTAGTTACGCGCCTGTTGATGTTGAGTTGGTGGTACTTGCAGACGCCATCAGAGCCAGGCGCGGGGTGGCTCGCCGGTTAACGGACAGGACTTCAGGCAGCCTGCTTGGACGGACCTGAGCACGACCACGTCGGCGTCGTTCGCAGGCGACCAGTCGAACGGCAGCCCGACGTGAGTCAGGTGCGTTCCCGAGTACACGAAACCGCTCTCGTCCACATAGGACTGCGCAGTCAGCCCCTTCAGCTTCACCCGCGAAGACCGTCCGGGAACCACCGGCACACCGGTCAGCGATCCGGTGTGCCAGGCCAGCACGACCACGTGATCGGCGCCCGTGTACTGGATCGCGTCGTTCAGCAGATGCACCTCGCCGCCGTGCACGACGTCGCGGATGTCCTTGTATCGCTTGATGAGTACCGCGGCTTCTTCACGTTCCTCGCGAGTCCAGTGCCGCACGTCCGCGCCGATGCCGAGCACACCGGCCATCGCGAGCACGAAGCGAAACTTCAGCGAACGCGGGCGGGCGTCGAACATGCCGGGCGCGTCGGTGACCCACGACGACATCAGGTGCGGCGCGTGCATGTGCAGGAACCCGTGCTGGATCTTGAGCCGGTCCAGCGGCGCGGTGTTGTCGCTGGGCCACACCACGTCCACCTTGCCCGTGGTGGCGAGGTCGGTCCGGCCACCGCCACCCGCGCAGCCTTCGACCAGCACGTGCGGGTGCCTTTCCCGAAGGTGATCGAGCACGCGCCAGTAGTTGCGGACGTGCGCGTTGTCGAGCTCGCCAGGCCGTTCGGTAGCGGGGCGGTTCATGTCCCACTTCAGGTAGCTGATCGGGTGGTCGGTCAGCAACCTGTCCAGAGTGGACACGACGAACTCGTGGACCTCGGACAGGCCGAGGTTGAGCAGCAGCTGGTTGCGGATCAGCGTGGGCTCACGACCAGGAAGCCTGTACACCCAGTCCGGGTGCTCGGCGTAGAGCCGCGACTTCGGGCTCACGCACTCCGGCTCGACCCACAGGCCGAACTCCAGGCCCATCGCCCGCACGTCCTCGACGAACGTGCCGAAGTCCGGTGACTCCGGGTACCAGTCGCCCAGGCCGCCGGTGTCGTCGTGCCGGCCGACGAACCAGCCGTCGTCGACCACGAACAGCTCCACGCCGATGTCGGCGGCGATCCTGGCCAGTTCGAGTTGCCCAGGCGGCGAGACCTCGAACCCTGTTGCCTCCCAGGAGTTGTAGAGCACGGGCTTGCGGGCGGGCCTTGATCGCAACCGGTCGTAGGCGTGCCACACCCGTGCCAGACCGTCTGCGCTGTACGCCAGCGCCACCTCGGGCGTCGTGAAGGTCTCCCCCGGCTCGACCACGACCGGGCCGAGTATTCCGGCGCGCACGCGCGTCAGTCCGGAAGGCTCGACCTCGGCCGTGATCTCCCAGGAACCGGACCACGCCAGCGACACACCCCACGTGTCGTCCACGGACAACCAGGGCGCGTAATTGTGCCCGGGAACGCCGTAGGAGCTGCCGATTCGGAACCCGCCCGCGGGCAGGGAAACGTGGTCCAGCTGGAACTCGCGAGCCCACTCGCCGTGCAGAAAGGACAGCCGTGGGCTCGCCGTCGGCAGGCACACGCCCGCCGATCCGATCCTGTCGAGACGCAACGGTTCGTCTCGGGTGTTGGTCAGCTCGACCCACCGCGACAGCACGTCGACGCTGGTCTCGGGCCAGTAGCAGAGCACGGCGCGGAGGCCGGCCACCGAGTCGACGAAGGCCAGCCGCAGCACACCGTCGGACTCGGTGGCGCCGTCGAAGGTGAACCACGAGTCGCCGTCCAGCTCCAGGTCGGCGCCGGTGAACGGACGTTGCCCGCGCGGCACGTACTCGACCGGTGCCGCGTCGGCCTCGGTGATGAAGTGGATCTCGCCGAGGTTCTTCAGCGGCGACGGGCCGCGCTCCACACCGTGCGGGCCCCACGCCACCAGCTCCGCCCACCGGCCGCCGGGTTCGACGGCCACCGTGTAGGAGGTGGTGGCCATCCTCAGCGTCCAGGTCATTTCACCGCTCCCACCGCGAGTCCGGAGATGAAGTGCCGCTGGAACCGCAGGAACACCACCACGGTCGGGATGGCCGCGATCACCGAGCCCGCCGCGATCACGTTCCAGTTGGAGACGTACTGGCCCTGCAACGCGAGCAGCGCCGGCGTCACCGGCATGACGGACGACGACCGCAGCACGGTGATCGCCCACAGCAGGTCGTTGAAGATCCAGGTGAACGCCAGCGCCGCCAGAGCGGCCAGCGCCGGCCTGGTCATCGGCAGCACGATCCGCCAGAAGATCTGCACCGGACCGGCACCGTCGATGGTCGCCGCCTCCTGCACCTCGTTAGGCATGGCGCGCATGAAGCCCTGCAGCACGAACGTGTAGAAGCCGAGCCCGAACCCGACCTGCACCACGATCAGCGCGATGAGCGTGTCGTAGATGCCGAGCAGCTCGGTCAGCTTCGACACCGGCACCAGCAGGATCTGCGGCGGCAGCAGGTTGCCCGCGAGCATCAGCAGGATGACCGAGCGCCGGCCGGGGATCTCGAAGCGGCTCAACGCGTACGCCGCCGCCGAGCTCAGCGCGAGCGACAGGAACACCGTCGGCACCGTCACGAGGACGCTGTTCCACATGGCGCCCGCGCCGCCGTTCGTCCACGCGTCGGCGAACCCGGCGAGAGTGAACGACCGGGGCAACGACGCGAGGCCGTTGGCGGCGATGTCGTCGAAGCTACGCACCGCGGTGATCAGGACGGCCACGATCGGCAGCAGCCAGAGCACGGAGATCGTGCCCGCCACGGCATGGAAGACGCGGTTGGACATCTCAGTTCTCCCGGAACGCGCGGACGAGGTAGGTCACGATCACGCCGAACGCCAGCACGAAGATGACGACGGCCAGAGCACTCGCATAGCCGAGCTTCAACGACTGGAACGCCGTCGAGTACATGTACGTGCTGAGCAGCTCGGACGAGTGGTAGGGGCCGCCGCGCGTCATGGACCACACCACGTCGAACGACCGCAGCGAGTCGATCACGATCACCGACAGCACCACCGAGTTCACCGACCGCAGCTGCGGCCAGGTGACGTGCGTGAACTTCTGCCACGCGGTGGCACCGTCCAAAGTGGCCGCTTCGTAGAGCCCGGGGTCGATGCCCTTGAGCCCGGCCAGGTACAGCACCATCACGTACCCGACCTGCCGCCACAGCGCAGGAACCAGCACCGCGTACAGCGCGGTGTCCGGGTCGGCCAGCGGAGAGCTGTCGAAGATGCCGCCCGGCTGGTACAGCACCTGCCAGATCAACGAGGTGGCGACCAGCGAGAACACCACCGGCACGAACAACGCCGCCCGATACACCCCGACGCCACGACGTTCCTTCTGCAGCAACACGGCCAGCCCGAGACCGCCGACAGCCGACAGCCCGCCGAACAGCACGAGCCAGATCGCAGTGTTGGTGACGGCGGTGTGGAACACCGGGTCGCCGAGCATCCGGGCGTAGTTGTCGGCCCCGACGAACCGGGGCGGCGAGACGCCGTCCCAGTTCGTCAGCGCGAGCCAGAACCCCTGCAGCGCGGGCCAGAAGACCCAGAAACCCTCCACCAGCAACGGGACGAGCACGAACAGCAGCAGGACAGGAGGGATCCGGCGACGCATCTCAGGCCGACCACACCTGCTGAGCTGCCTTCTGCCAGTCCGCGAGAATCGTGTCCAGCTGGTCGGGCTGCTGGAGGAACTTGATCAGCGCGCGTCCGCGGTGGGCTGCAGCGCGTCGCTGGAGTCGCGGTTGAAGAACTGCGTGATCTCCGCGGCCTCCTTGAGGTGCTGACGCCCCTTCTGCACGAGCGGCGTGCCGGAGTCCTTGGCGTTCGGGTGCGTCGGCAGGATCGTGCCGGAGGAGTTCCTGATGTAGATCTCCTGACCCTCCGCCGTCGCCGCGAAGGTCAGGAACTCCTTGAGCTCCTTGACGTGCGGCGACTTGGAGCTCGCGAAGAAGCCGTCGGTCGGGCCCTCCTCCGCGAGCGGCACCTTCGGGTCGATGATCGGGAACCGGAAGAAGTCGATGTCGTCGAGCGCGTCCTTCGGTGCCGCGTCGGCGAAGAACGCGCCGGTGAGCAGCATGCCCGTGCGGCCCTGCAGCAACGCGGTGGTGGCCTCCTGGAAGCCGATCGCGGTGCCGTTCGGGTCGGTGAAGGGCAGAACCTCGCGCCACGGCGTGAAGATCGCCTTCACCTTCGGGTCGTCGAACCGCTGCTTGCCGGCGAGCAGCTCACGGTGGAACGGCGCGCCGTTGACGCGGATGTTGAAGTAGTCGAACCAGCTCGACGCCGTCCACGGCGAGTCGGATCCCGCGCCCATGCCGAGCGGGATGACGCCCTTGCCCTGCAACGTCTTGCACAGCTCGACGAACTCGGTCCAGGTCTTCGGCGGGGTGACGCCCCACCGCGCGAAGTTCGACTTGCGGTAGAAGAAGCCCCACCAGTAGTACGTCGTCGGCACGAACACCTTGCCGCTCAACGTCTTGAACGCCTGGGGATAGTCGCCCATGGTCTGCCAGACGTCGCTGACGTCGAGCAGCAGTCCCTTTTGCTCGTATCCGGTGAGCAACGCGCCGGGGTACCAGGTGTAGAGGTCGGGCGGGTTCGCCGAAGTCAGGTAGCTCGGCAACTGGGTGCGGAAGGTCTCGGACGCCACGGTGTTGACCGACGCCTGCGAGCCCTTCCTGTCGTTGAACGCCTTGACCAGTGCCTCGATCGCCGCCTTCGCCGCGGGCGCCGAGAGGTTGGACTGGATCGAGACCGTGCCCGCGGTCTGCGTGACCGGGCCGGAGGACGCCGACGTGGCGCAGGAAGCCGTGCCGCTGACCAGCAACCCGGCACCCGCGGCAGCGGTGACGCGGAGGAAGTGACGCCTGTCCATGGCGGACAGATTGCGCGCACGTCATGATCATGTCAAGAATAATTCATAATTTATGATGTGCCGTATGATCTGGCCCCATGAGCGAGAAGCGTCTGCGTGGCGTGCACGGCCAGACCGTCGAGGCGCTGGCGGGCCGGATCCTCGCCGGCGAGATCAGCGAGGGCGACACCCTCGATCTCCCTGCGCTGCGCGAAGAACTGGACGTGAGCCTGACGGCACTGCGCGAGGCGCTGAAGGTGCTCTCCGCCAAGGGCATGATCGACGCCAGGCAGAAGCGCGGCACGTTCGTGCAGCCGCGCTCGTCGTGGAACCTGCTCGACACCGACGTGATGCGCTGGCAGACCCAGGCCAACGCCGACCACAGCCTGTTCGACGAACTCACCGAGATGCGGGTCATCGTCGAGCCCGCCGCCGCCCGGCTGGCCGCCGAGCGCGCGACGGACGCCGACATCGAGGCGCTCTCCGCCGCTTTGGACCGGATGGCCTCCGCACGTGACCTGGCCGCGACCGTTCAGGCAGACCTCGACTTCCATCGTTTGCTGATGGCCGCCACGCACAACGCGTTCCTGACCCAGGTCGAGCGGATCATCGCGATCGGGCTGGCCGAACGCGACAAGCTCGTGCACGGCAGCGTCGAGGACGACCCGGTGCCCTCGCACCGTGCGGTGGTGGACGCGATCGCGGCACGCGAACCTGAGGCCGCCTACACGGCGATGCGTGCCCTGGTCGACAAGTCGGGTGCGGACCTCGAACGCCTGCAAGGTCGATGAACTTCATCGGCTCTTGATCGGTACGACACACCCGCCCGGTTGTGAAGGACTTTCACGTCCCTCACCATCGGGCCCCATGCGCCTGATCACGCTCGCCGCCGCCGTCGCGCTCACGATCTCGGCCGCCCCCGCGGTCGCGGCCCCCGCCGCCCCGAAGATCGCCACCTACAACGTCTTCATGCTGTCCAGGAACCTCTACCCGAACTGGGGCCAGCTCACGAGGGCCGACCTGATCGACAGCACGGGTGTGCTGGCCGGGCAGGACGTGGTCGTGCTCAACGAGGCGTTCGACAACACCGCCTCCGACCGGCTGCTCGCCAACCTGCGCGACACCTACCCCCACCAGACCCCCGTGCTGGGCCGCAGCCGTGCAGGATGGGACGTGACCAGCGGTGCCTACAGCGACTCGACGCCGGAGGACGGCGGGGTCGCGATCCTGAGCCGGTGGCCGATCACCACCCGCGTCCAGCACGTCTACCGCGACGCGTGCGGCGCGGACTGGTTCTCCAACAAGGGTTTCGCGTACGTCCGGGTCGCGTCGCCGACCGGGCCGGTGCACGTGATCGGCACTCACATGCAGGCCGAGGAATCCTCCTGCACGAGTGCGCCGTCGGGGTACCGGGCCTCCCAGCGCGCGGAGATCAAGGCGTTCCTGACCGCGCGGAACGTCCCAGCGACCGAGCCCGTGTACGTCGCGGGCGACCTGAACGTGGTCCAGGCGAGCGACGAGTTCCCACGGATGGTGCAGGAACTGGGCGCCTCCACGCCTGCGTTCACGGGACACCCGTTCTCGTGGGACTGCGCGGACAACAGCATCTGCCGCGACCAGTACGGGCCTGAGTACGCGTCCGAGCACCTCGACTACGTGCTGGCGGTCCAGGGACCGGTGCTGCGCAACGAAACGCGGCGTGCGAAGAGTCCTGAGTGGTCGACCTGGTCGTGGGGCCGCAAGTCCACCTACACGGATCTTTCCGACCACTATCCCGTGTTCGCCGAGTGAAAAGTAACAGTTGACTAGTTAGTAACACGTGTGCAGGATCTGCGGGTATGGATCTGCACGAGGTCGAGCCTGCGCGCGATCGCCGGGTGCGCCGCACCCGCGCGGCCGTGCTGCAAGCCGCGTTCGACCTGGTCACCGAACGCGGCACGACAGCGGTCACGCTCTCGGAGATCGCCGAAGCCGCGGACGTGAGCCGCCGTGTCGTCTACCAGCACTTCGGGGACCTCGACACGGTGCTGCTGGAGGCCGGGCTCGACCTCGCACGGCGTGAGCTGCTGCCCTGCCTTTCGGGTTTCCAAGAACCCGTGGACGGGCGTGCGGAGACTCTCGTCATGGCCCGGCACTTCGCCGAACACCAGGTGTTCTACGGCGCCCTGCTGACCGGTTCGTGCGCGTTCGCACTGGACCGCGGGCTGATCAGCCTGCTCCTGCCGGTCAACCGGCAGGCGATCGAGCACCAGTACGGCGATCGGCTCACGGCGCAGGCCATCGACGACCTCGCCGTCTTCTTCACCGGCGGCGCGGGATCGTTCGTCACCGCCTGGGTCGTCGAGGGCGCGCCCGACCCCGAGGCGTTCACCGACCGGCTGCTGGACGTCATGTCCGTACTGATGGAGGTTCGATGATCAGCCATCTCGTCCAGCGCAAGCTGAAGCTCTCGCCGCCGCTGACCAGGAACGTGGTGGTGCAGCGGGATCTGCGCGTACCGATGCCCGACGGCGTCGAACTGCTGGCGGACCGGTGGATGCCGCGATCAGGAGGTGACGGGCTGCCGACCGCGTTGATCCGTTCCCCCTACGGCCGAGGCATGATCGGTCAGATCCTGGCGCGGCCGCTGGCCGAGCGCGGGTACCAGGTGCTGATCCAGAGCGTGCGCGGCAGCTTCGGTTCCGGCCGGCGCGTTCGACCCCATGCGCCAGGAGCGCGAGGACGGGCTCGCGACCCTCGACTGGCTGGTGGAGCAGCCCTGGAGCGACGCCATCGTGCTGTACGGCCTGAGCTACCTCGGACACGTGCAGTGGACTGTCGCCGACCAGCTGCCGCCGCAGGTCAAGGCGATGATCCCGATCGTCACCGAGTCGGCGCTGACGCTGGAGTTCCTGCGCTCTGACGGCATGTCGCTCGAGACGCCGTTCGGGTGGGGCGTGCTGGTCGGAACTCAGGAGCGTCCCCTCGCCATGGTGCGCCAGGCGTTCCAGAGCAAGAAGACGGCGCGGGCGTTGAGCACGCTTCCGTTGCGAGAGGCCGACATCGCGGCGTTCGGAGAGCGTTCCGCGTACATTCAGGACATTCTCACCCACGACGCCGGCTCCGCGCGGTGGGAGGGGTTCGATCACAGCCACCGGGTCGCTGACGTCGCCGTGCCGGTCAGCTCGATCGGCGGCTGGTACGACATCTTCCTGCCCGGCCAGCTGCGCGACTTCCAAGTGCTGCAGGAGAACGGACGCCCCGCCCGGCTGACCGTCGGCCCGTGGACGCACGCCGAGTTCAACTCCGCGCCGATCGACGAAGCGGTCGACTTCGGTCTCGCCCACGCCCGCGGCGAGCAACCAGCGGACCGCGCACCCGTTCGGCTGTTCGTCATGGGAGAGGAAGCCTGGCGCGACTTCGAGTCGTGGCCGCCTGAGGGCTACACGCCGCAGCGGTTCCACCTCGGCGCCGGCGGCGTGCTGACTTCGGAGCCGTCCGAAGAGTCCTCAACGGACTCTTACCGCT
Source organism: Lentzea indica (assembly GCF_012184385.1). GTDB lineage: Bacteria > Actinomycetota > Actinomycetes > Mycobacteriales > Pseudonocardiaceae > Lentzea > Lentzea indica. The sequence continues at coordinate 12,642 of NZ_VSRL01000035.1, read as the reverse complement.
ACGACCCGGCCGATCCCACGCCGGCCGCTGGTGGTGTGCGCCTGGTCTCCGACTGCGGGCGCGTCGACAACACCGCGTTGGAGGCCCGTCCGGACGTGCTCACCTACACGACGCCCGTTCTCGACCAGGACGTCGAGGTCGTCGGTGAGGTGAGTGCCGAGATCTGGTTCTCCTCAAGCCTTTCCCACGCCGACGTGTTCGTGCGGCTCTGCGACGTCGACCAGGACGGACGGTCGTGGAACGTGTGCGACGGCCTGGTCAGCCTGACCAACGCGGCCGAAGCGCAGTGCGCCGCCGTCCGGTTGTGGCCGACGGCGCACCGCTTCCGGCGTGGGCACCGCATCCGTGTGCAGGTCTCGAGCGGTGCTTTCCCGCGCTACGCCCGCAACCCCGGTACCGGTGAACCACGCGCCACGGCCATCAGGATGATCGCGGCCGACCAGACCGTCCACTGTGGATCAGTCAGGCCGTCCGCGATCACGCTTCCGGTGCGGTGAAGCTCAGAGGACGCGAACGGAAACCGCCTGCGGTCCCTTGCGTCCCTCGCCGATCTCGAACTCGACGGGCTGGTTGTCCGGGATGCCCTGGTGGTCGTAGCCGGCGATCTCGGACTGGTGCACGAAGAGATCGGCTCCGCCGCCTTCCGGCGCGATGAAGCCGAAGCCCTTGCTGCCGTTGAACCACTTCATGGTGCCTTGATTCATTCGCGTGGTCCTTCGATCGGCCGGAACACACTGAGCGCATCCGGGAGGAGTGACTTGGTGCGCACGCCCGTGAGTCCGAGCATCGAGAGGAGTTCCCGGCAGTCGCCCACGTCGTGGGCGCGTTCGGCGACTCTGCGCGCTGCCGCGTGCTGCTGAACGGCTTCTGCCCGCTCGGCGGCCATCCTCGCCTCGGCGAAGTCGGCGGCTGCGTGGCGCGTACGGCCAGACGATTCGATGGATGTCATCCGGGCATCAGCCGCGCAGAGGACGAGTTTCGAGATTCGCTGACCTGAAAGACCTGGGGAACCAAAGAGAGCTGATGATCCGGCGACAAGCCGGTGCTCCTGTCTCCGGCCGGAGAGCCAACGGGCCGGACTGGATCGGGGGACCGCACCGGCTGGTTGCCGACAACTCCGAACCCCGACCGGCCAGACTCTACAGCAGAGGCGGACCCAGTGGCGTGCACAGTACTGTCGTCGCATGTCAGAAGAGCAAGGCGGCCCGTCGGTCGGCCCCACACTGTCCGAGTGGCGCAAGGCGCGCGAGGAGACGGAACGACACCTGGAGACCGGCGGCACGGAGCCCGTCGACGCCGACTGGGTGCAACGGCTCGCTGACCTGCTGGCCACCGAACGGTCCTGGCAGGATCAGTACACCGAACTGCTCGCGCTCGGCAGCAGCGGCGGCCACTTCCCGTCGTCCAACCGCTGACGGCTCAGCGTCCGCCCTTGCCCTTGCCGTTTCCCCTGCCGGACTTCCCCTTGCCGCTGTTGTCCCCCGCCTGCACCGGTGGCTGCGCCGTGGTCGGTACGGCCGTCTGCTCCACGACGGGCGCCGGAGTCCACTGCGCGGTGCGCGGCTGGGTCGAGGCTGGCGCGATGGTGGCCGGCGGTGGTGCCGACTCCACGGGGGCGGTGCGGTTCTGCACGACGATCCCGATGCCGACGGCGGCGAGCAGCACCGCAGCCGACGCGGTGGCGAGCAGTCCTCGTGAACGGTCCGGCAGAGGTGCGACGAGAGTCGGCGGATCCGAAGCGGGCGCGCGCAGAGCGTCTGCACATTCACGCGCTGTCGGGCGACGATCAGCGGACAGTGAAGTCATCAGCGTCAGCAATCGCACGAGGCCGAACGGCAGATCGTCCGGCACGACAGGTGGCCGGTGCAGCCTGGCGACGGCCGACTCGATCTCCGCGCCCTCGTACTCACGGTGTCCGCTCAGGCACTCCAGCAGCACCAGCCCCAGCGCGTACACGTCCACCGCCGCCGTGATCTCCTCGCCGCGCACCTGTTCCGGCGCGAGGTAGGCGGCCGTCCCGACGACCTGGTCGGTCCGCGTGAGACGAGCGCCGTCCGCCAGACGCGCCAGCCCGAAGTCGGCCAGGCGCGGAACGTCGTCGTCATCGAGCAGGATGTTGGAGGGCTTGACGTCCCGGTGGATGAAGCCGTGCGCGTGCACGTGGGCGAGCGCGTCGGCCAGCGCCGCACCCAACCGGCGCACGTCCCCGACGGCCATCGGTCCGTCGTCGACGCGGTCGCGCAACGTCCGGCCCTCGACCAGCTCGAGCACCATGAACGGTGTCTCGCCGCTCAGATCCGCGTCGTACACCGACACCAGACCCGGATGTGACAGCCCGGCGAGCGTGCAGATCTCGTTGTCGAACCGCCGTGCGTCAGCCGTGTCCTGACCTGGCCGGAACAGCTTGATCGCGACATCACGTCCCAGCACGGTGTCCCTGGCCTTGCGCACCACCGCCACGCCGCCGGTGCCCAGCACTTCCCCCAGCTGATACCTCTCTGCGAGAAGCTGTCTGTCCGGCGGCATGACCAGGGCCCTTCCGTTCGGGCGGAACACCCGGTGGGTGCCCGCCGAACGGGTGAGCTAACCGTGGCTGTGCAGGATCAGCCTCCATCGGGGACCGCGAAAGCGGCCTCCAGCGGTGGCAGCACGGCGCGGGCGTCGGTGCCCGTGAACCACAGTCCGACCACGAAGACCGACATCGCTTCGAGGTAGCGGGCGCGGTGCAGTCCGCCCGCTCTCGCCGGCTGCGCCTTCAGATCGCGGACGAGTTCTTCGACCTGGACGAGTGAATCCGGGTCGTCGCCGCACAGCGGCACGACCAGCCGGCGTCCCTCGAACTCCCGCTCGTCCGACTCCCACACCTCGGCGGCGCACAGGTTGAACGCCTTCACGACCCGCGCACCCGGCGCCAGCTTCGCCACGCGCTCAGCCACCGCGTCCTCGGCGAGGACCATCTCGCCTTCGTCCGGCGCGAACGCGTTCGTGCAGTCGATCAGCGTCTTCCCGTCGAACGTCGTTTCGGCGAGCACGTCTGTCAGGGAGGACACGGGCACGGCCAGCAGCGTCACGTCCCCGAACTCCGCGGCGTCACGGACCTCGCCACGCCCGCCGTACCGGACTTCGTGACCGGCCGCGACCCAGCCGTTGCCCAGTGCTCGTGCCATCTGCCCGGCACCGATGATTCCAATTCGCATGCCGCAGACGGTAGGAAGCCCGAAAGGCACCCACAGGTGCGCAACAGCGCTGGCAAGCTGAAACCGTGACACCTGAACAGATGGACCTGGGGCCGTACGGCGACTTCGAGGCCGACTGCCCGGCCAGGATCGCGGTCGACCTGTTCAGCAACTCCTGGCTGACGGTGATCGTCTACACGTTGCGCGACGGCCCGATGCGACCCGGTGAGTTGCGCGCGACCATCGGCCACATCAGCCAGAAGATGCTCACGCAGACGTTACGGCGCATGGAAAGGATGGCCCTCGTGGAACGCCGCCGGTACGCCGAGGCGCCGCCGCGGGTCGAGTACTCGCTGACCGACGCAGGACGGGATCTGCTGGTGCCGATCTTCGCTCTCGGTGCCTGGGCCGACCGGCACGGCGACGCCGTTCGCACCGCGATGCTCGGCGAGATCGACGAGGCCTGATTTGTTTGGCCCCTCGCTCGGTTGATCACCTCATGGCTAATGTCGGCTTGCGGCCGCATTCAGCCCTTCCACAAGAACGAGGTGAAAAACGTGCGTGCTATTTCGACGTTCGTGGTAACCGCTGCCGCAATAGTGGCCACCGCATTGCCGGCGTCGGCACAGGTGGAGGCCGCCGTCGCCCTTCAGTCGCAGGCACGGCTGGAGGCGCGCGGCGCCGCTGTCACCGTGCCGATGCGCGTGATGTGCCAGAACGGCGCATCCGGGTCGTTGTGGGTGCAGGTCACCCAAAACGTGCGCGGCGAGCTCGCGATCGGCGAGAAATACACGTCGAGCGTTCCGTGCACGGGTGAATTCCACAAGATCCACGTCACCGTGGTGTCGCGCACGAAGGCGTTCCGGCCGGGTGTCGCATTCACGTCGGCGTCGCTGAACGTCTATCTCCCGCCGGACAATTCGCGCGTTGTCGAAAAAGACCGGGAAATGATGCTCGTCAGGTAGAACGCCTGACCGCGGTGGACGCGCGGACCACGAGCTCCGGCTGGAACTTCACGTGCCGGTGCTCGTGGTCCGGCTCGTTCTCCGACAGCAGCAGCCGGGCGGCGGTGTGGCCCAGCTGCTCACGCGGCTGGCGCACCGACGTGAGCGGAACAGCGGCGGCCGCGGCGAACTCGATGTCGTCGTAGCCCACGACGGCGAGGTCGTCCGGCACACGCAGGCCCTGCTGCGTCATCGACTGCAGCAGGCCGAGCGCGAGCAGGTCGTTGGCGCAGAACGCCGCCGTGGGACGGCGCGAGGCGGGCAGGCCAACCAGCCTCTCTCCGCGCCGCGGCCTTCCGCCACCTGCAGGCCCTTCGTGTCCAGCACGGTCAACGCGCCGGCGGGCAGGCCCGCGTTCGCCAGTGCCCGCAGCGCCCCCTCGTGACGGTCGCGCACCTGCTGGATGGACATCGGGCCGCCGACCATCGCGATGCGGGTGTGGCCGTTCTCGATCAGGTGAGTCACCGCGAGCTCACCGCCGAGCACGTCGTCGACGGCCACCGAGCAGCGCGTCCCGTCCGTCGTCTCACGGTCGACCAGCACCACGGGCGTGCCCCGGTTCACCAGTTCGGCGAAGCGCGCGCTGTCGGCGTCGACAGGGGTGATCAGGATGCCCTCGACGCGCTGTTCGTGCAGCAGCTCCAGGTACTCACGCTCGCGGCCGTCATCGGAGGCGCTGTTGCACAGGAACAGCGCGAAACCCGCTTCCCGCGCCGCGTCCTCGACGCCACGCGCGACATCGGTGAAGAACGGGTTGGCCGCGTCGAGCACGACGTAGGCGAGCACCCGGCTGCGGCCCGCGCGCAGCTGACGCGCGGACTCGTTGCGCACGAAGCCGAGTTGCGCGATCGCGGCCAGCACCCGTTGCCGCGTGGCGGGCGCGACGACGTCCGGCCTGTTCAGCACGTTCGAGACGGTCGCGTTCGACACGCCGGCGTGCTGCGCGACGTCGCGGATGCCCACAGACGGCTTCACGGGCGGCTCCTTTGTTGAAACGTGACAACGAATCGTACCCCGAGTCCCTTGACATGCCGCCGTAACGCACCCAGAGTGCACGTAACTCAGCCGTTAAAACGTTTCAACATCGAGGAGACGGAACGTGGACCGACCTCCCGTGGTGGCGCTGAACGAGGTGAGCAAGTCCTTCGGCGCCGTCCGCGCGTTGTCCGGGGTGTCCCTGCAGCTGCTGCCTGGCGAGGCCCACGCGCTGCTCGGGGAGAACGGCGCCGGCAAGTCGACGCTCATCAAGACGCTGGCCGGGGTGCACCGGCCCGACGCGGGGCAGGTGCTGGTCGACGGCTCCTCACGGCGGTTCTCCGGCCCTGCCGACGCGCTCGCCGCCGGCATCGCGATCATCTACCAGGAGCCGACGCTCTTCGGCGACCTGTCGGTGGCGGAGAACGTCTTCATGGGCCGCCAGCCGCTCGGCTTCGGCCGGCGCATCGATGTCGCGTCGATGCACGCGCGCACGGCGGAGTTGTTCTCCCGCTTGGGTGTCCGGCTCGACCCCGCCCGTCCGGCGCGGGGACTGTCCATCGCGGACCAGCAGCTCGTCGAGATCGCCAAGGCGCTGTCGTTCGACGCCCGCGTGATCGTCATGGACGAACCGACCGCGGCGCTGTCGGCACACGAGGTGCAGCGGCTTTTCGGTGTGGTGCGGGCGTTGCGCGACCAGGACGCCGCGGTGCTGTTCGTTTCGCACCGGCTCGACGAGGTGTTCGCGCTGTGCCAGCGGGCCACGGTGCTGCGCGACGGCGAGTTCGTGTGGTCCGGCGAGCTCTCCGGTGAAACGCCGGACTCCTTGGTGCGCCGGATGGTCGGCCGCGAACTGTCGCAGCTCTTCCCCAAACAGGACACTGCCGCGGGTGAAGTGCTGCTCTCGGTGCAGCGGCTGACCCGCGAAGGCGTGTTCACCGACGTGTCGTTCGACGTCAGGGCGGGCGAGATCGTCGCGCTGTCAGGTCTTGTGGGTGCCGGACGCAGCGAGGTGGCGCGGGCGGTGTTCGGCATCGACCGGCCAGACGGCGGTTCGGTGCACGTGCGCGGTCGCAAGTTGAAGTACGGCTCCCCCACCGCCGCGATGGCCGCCGGTATCGGGTTCGTGCCGGAGGATCGCCGCCAGCAGGGGCTCGTGATGGACGCGTCGATCGAACGCAACACCGCTCTTGCGTCCTTGAGCCGGCTGTCGACGTTCGGGCTGCTGCGGCGCAGCTCCGAACGCGCGCTCGCCCAGGACTGGGCGGTCAAGCTGCGGCTGAAGTTCGCGCGGCTGAGCGACCCCGTCGGCGTGCTGTCCGGCGGCAACCAGCAGAAGGTCGTGCTCGCCAAGTGGCTGGCGCGCAAGCCGTCCGTGCTCATCGTCGACGAGCCGACGCGGGGCATCGACGTGGGTACGAAGGCCGAGGTGCACCGGTTGTTGTCGGAGCTGGCCGGGCAGGGCGTCGCCGTGCTGATGATCTCGTCGGAACTGCCGGAGGTGCTCGGCATGGCCGATCGGGTGCTGGTGATGCACGAAGGCCGTTTGGTCGAGGAACTTTCGCGTGATGAGGCCACCGAGGAACGGGTGGCGCTGGCGGCTGCCGGGCAGGTGGCGCGATGACCGCCGCCACCGCAGTGGCAACTCGCGGCACGGCAGCCCGCCGCCTCTCGAACCGGGTCGGGCGAGTCCGGGAGCTGGGCATCGTCGTCGCGCTGGCCCTCGTCGTCATCCCCACCGCGATCGTGAACCCGCGGTTCATCCAGCCGCAAAGCCTCCGCGATCTCCTGCTCAACGCCTCGATCGTCGCGCTGCTGGCCGTGGGCCAGACCCTCGTGGTCGTCACCCGCAACGTCGACCTCTCCGTGGGGTCGGTCCTCGGTCTGTCCGCCTTCCTCACCGCGCAACAGTTCGCCGACCACCCCGGCACCCCGCTCCTGGCCGGCATCGGGTTCGGCGTCGTCGTCGGCCTGGCGTGCGGCCTGCTCAACGGCCTGCTGGTGGCACTCGGCAACGTGCCCAGCCTCGTGGTCACGCTCGGCACGCTTTATGTGTTCCGCGGCATCGACTACGCGCTGGCCCAAGGCAGGCAGGTCAACGCCGCGAACCTGCCGGACGCGCTGCTGGACCTCGGCAGCAGCCGGATCCTGGGCATCCCGATCCTCGTCCTGGTCACCGTCGTGGTCATCGCGGTGGCCGCCGTCTACCTCCGCTCCTACCGGTCCGGCCGCGAGCTGTACGCGATCGGCTCGAACCCGGAAGCGGCAACGCTCGCCGGCATTCCGGTCGCCAAGCGCACGCTGACCACGTTCGTCCTTTCCGGACTGATCGCCGGTCTGGCCGGCGCGCTGTGGGTGGCCCGCTACGGCACGGTCGACGCGGCGGCGGGCACCGGGCTCGAACTCCAGGTCGTCGCGGCCGTGGTCGTCGGCGGCGTCGCGATCTTCGGCGGATCCGGGACCGTGGCCGGTGCCGCACTCGGCGCGCTCCTGCTCGGCACGATCACCAGCTGCCTGGTGGTGCTGCAGATTCCCGCGTTCTGGCAGCAGGCGATCGCGGGCGCCCTCCTCCTCAGCGCGATCACGGTCGACCGGCTCCTCGCGCTCCGGCTGGCGAAGGCCTTGCGCAAAACGGAAGGGACCAGCCATGCGTAACCTCCTGCGGTGGGAGACCGCGCTGGTGTTCCTGCTGATCGTCGTGGCGCTGACAGGTCAGGTCAGCACGGACGGCTCGTTCCTGTCCGGCGGCAACCTCTTCTACCTGGGCCTCGACATCGGCGAGATCGCGTTGATCGCGTTGCCGTTGACGCTGGTGATCGTCGCGGGTGAGATCGATCTGTCGGTGGCCTCGGTGCTCGGCCTGTCCAGCGCGTTGATCGGCTGGCTGTGGAACGCGGGCTGGTCACTGGAAACGATACTGCCGACCGTCATCGTGGTGGGCGCGGTGTGCGGAGCGGTCAACGGACTGCTCGTCACGAGGCTCGGACTGCCGTCCCTCGCGGTCACCATCGGCACGCTCGCCCTCTACCGCGGCCTCGCGCTCGTGGTGCTGGGCGACACGGCCGTCGCCGACTTCCCCTCCAGCTACACGGAGTTCGGCACAACGCCGTTGCCCGGCACGAACATCCCCTACCCGATCGTGCTCGCGATCGTCCTCGCGATCTTGTTCGGCGTCGCACTGCACGCCAGCTCGTTCGGCCGGTCCGTCTACGCGATCGGCGCGAACGAAGAGGGCGCGCGCTTCTCCGGCATCAGGGTCAAGCGGATCAAGCTGACCCTCTTCGTGCTCGCCGGAGCGGTGGCCGCGATCGCGGGCATCGTCTACACGTTCCGCTTCTCCAGCGCCCGCGCGGACAACGGCGTCGGGCTCGAACTGGCCGTCGTCGCCGCCGTCCTGCTCGGCGGCGTGTCCATCTTCGGCGGCAAGGGATCGCTCTTCGGCGTGCTCGCGGGCGTGCTGCTGCTGGGCGGTCTGCGCAACCTGCTGATCCTGCAGGACACCTCCACCGAGGTGCTCACCATCGTCACCGGCCTCCTGCTGCTGGTGAGCGTTCTCGCCCCTTCGATCACCCGACGCTTCGGGACTCTGCGAAAGGCCACGCCATGAACACACGTCTAGTGCTCGCCCTGGTGATGTCCGGGGCGGTCGCGCTCACCGCCTGCGGTGGCACCACGAAGGACAGCGCGGGCCAGCAGACCGGCGGCGCGACCAACGCCGCCAAGGCCGACCCGAACGCACCCCTCAAGGAGAACCTGAAGATCACGTTCCTGCCCAAGCAGGTCAACAACCCGTACTTCACGGTGGCGCAGAAGGGTGCCGAACAAGCGGGCACGGCGATCAAGGCCGAGGTGAAGGCCACGGGCCCGTCCGACGCCGCGGCCTCCTCGCAGGTCACCTACATCAACACCGCCGCGCAGCAGAAGCAGAACGCGCTGGTGATCTCGGCGAACGACGCCAACGCCGTCGCACCGGCGCTCAAGTCGGCGCGTGGACAGGGTTTGAAGGTCGTCACGTTCGACTCCGACGCCGCACCGGACGCCCGCGACGTCTTCATCAACCAGGCCACCTCGAACGAGATCGCCGCCGGCCAGGTGAAGCTGATCTCCGAGGCGATCGGCGGGTCCGGCGAGATCGCGATCCTGTCGGCGACCCCGAACGCCACCAACCAGAACGCGTGGATCGAGGTCATGAAGACCGAGCTGGCCAAGCCCGAGTACTCCGGCCTCAAGCTCGTGGAAACCGCGTACGGCAACGACGACGACCAGACGTCGTTCCAGAAGACCCAGGGTCTGCTGCAGGCGCACCCGAACCTCAAGGGCATCATCTCGCCGACCACCGTCGGCGTCGCGGCCGCCGCGCGCTACCTCAGCTCCAGCGAGTACAAGGGCAAGGTGCAGCTGACCGGTCTCGGCACGCCGAACCAGATGCGCAAGTTCGTCCAGGACGGCACGGTGAAGTCGTTCGCGCTGTGGGACCCGAGCAAGCTCGGCTACCTCGCCACCTACACCGCGGCCGCGCTCGCGTCCGGCCAGATCACCGGTGCGGAAGGCGAGAAGTACAAGGCGGGTGACCTCGGCGAGTACACGATCGGCGCCAAGGGTGAGGTCGTGCTCGGCCCGCCCACCGTGTTCACCAAGGACAACATCGACAAGTTCGACTTCTGACATGCGGATCTGCTTCACCCTGCGGGTCCGGCCCGACCGGATCGACGAGTACAAGGCACGGCACCGCGAGGTGTGGCCCGAGATGCGGGCCGCCCTCAGCAAGGCGGGATGGCGCAACTACTCCCTCTTCCTCGCCGAGGACGGCCTGCTGATCGGGTACCTCGAGTGCGACGACTTCGACGCCGCACTCGCCGAGATGGCGCGTACCGAGGTGAACGCCCGCTGGCAGGCCGAGATGGCCGAGTTCTTCGTCGGTGATGGCAACGCCGACGAACGGATGCGGCCGCTCGACGAGGTCTTCCACCTCGACTGAGTTTTGGGGAGAAACACATGAGCGTGAAAGACGCTTTGCGAGAACAGCGGATCGAGACGCCGTCGTGGGCCTACGCCAACTCGGGCACCCGGTTCAAGGTGTTCGCGCAGCAGGGAGTTCCGCGCACGCCGTACGAGAAGATCGACGACGCGGCGGTGGTGCACCGGCTCACCGGCGTCGCGCCGACGGTCGCGTTGCACATCCCGTGGGACAAGGTCGACGACTACGGCAAGCTCGCCGAGTACGCACGGGACCGCGGGGTCGCGCTCGGTGCCATCAACTCCAACGTCTTCCAGGACGACGACTACAAGCTCGGCAGCGTGTGCCACCCGAACGCCTCTGTGCGGCGCAAGGCGATCGGGCACCTGCTCGAATGCATCGACATCATGGACCAGACCGGCTCGCAGGACCTGAAGCTGTGGTTCGCCGACGGTCTCAACTACCCCGGCCAGGACAACATCCGCGCCCGCCAGGACCGGCTGGCCGAGGCGTTGCGGGAAACGTACGAACGGCTCGGCGCCGATCAGCGGATGTTGCTGGAGTACAAGCTCTTCGAGCCCGCGTTCTACACGACCGACGTCCCGGACTGGGGCACGGCGTACGCGCACTGCCTGCAGCTTGGGGAGAAAGCGCAGGTCGTGATCGACACCGGCCACCACGCGCCAGGCACGAACATCGAGTTCATCGTGTCGTTCCTGTTGCGGGCGAACAAGCTCGGCGCGTTCGACTTCAACTCGCGCTTCTACGCCGACGACGACCTGATGGTCGGCTCGGCCGACCCGTTCCAGCTGTTCCGGATCATGCACGAGATCGTGCTGGCCGACGCGCTGAAGCCGGCGGCGGGCATCGCGTTCATGCTCGACCAGTGCCACAACCTGGAGCCGAAGATCCCGGCGATCATCCGCTCGGTCCTCAACGTCCAGGAGGCCACGGCCAAGGCTCTGCTGGTCGACCACGAGGCACTCGCCCAGGCGCAGCAGGACGGGGACGTTCTCGGCGCGAACGGCGCGTTGATGGACGCCTACAACACCGATGTGCGGCCACTCCTGCGTGAACTGCGCGAGGAAATGGGCCTCGATCCCGACCCGATGGCCGCGTACCGGCGATCCGGGTACGCCGAGCAGATCGTCCGTGAACGAGTCGGCGGCGAGGCCGCCGGATGGGGTGCGTGAGATGAACCAGGTGGAAGCCCTCCTCCACCGTTCGAACCGGCTGGGATCCGATCCGCGCAACACCAACTACGCGGGCGGCAACACCTCCGCCAAGGGCGAACAGCTCGACCCGGTGACCGGGCAGCCGGTGGAACTGATGTGGGTCAAGGGATCCGGCGGTGACCTCGGCACGCTGACCGAGGCCGGGCTGGCGGTGCTGCGGCTGGACCGGCTGCGCGCGCTGGCCGAGGTGTATCCGGGGGTCGAGCGCGAGGACGAGATGGTCGCCGCGTTCGACTTCTGCCTGCACGGCAAGGGAGGCGCTGCGCCGTCGATCGACACGGCCATGCACGGTCTCGTGGACGCGGCGCACGTCGATCACCTGCATCCGGACGCGGGCATCGCGTTCGCGACCGCCGCCGACGGCGAGGCGCTGGTCAAGGCCTGCTTCGGCGAGCGGGTGGTGTGGGTGCCATGGCGGCGGCCCGGTTTCCAGCTGGGACTGGACATCGCGGCGGTCAAGCGCGACAACCCGCAGGCCATCGGCGTGATCCTGGGCGGGCACGGCATCACCGCGTGGGGCACGACGAGCGAGGAGTGCGAGGCTCAATCGCTGGAGATCATCCAGACCGCGCAACGGTACCTCGACGCGCACGGCCGCTCCGAACCGTTCGGTCCGATCATCCACGAACCGTTGCCTGAGCAGGAACGACGGCTGAGGGCCGCCGAGCTCGCGCCCGTGATCCGCGGCCTGGTCTCCACGGACAGCCCCCAGGTCGGCCACTTCACCGACACCGACGTCGTGCTGGACTTCCTCGCGCGCGAACGGCATCCGGAGCTGGCCGCGCTGGGAACGTCGTGCCCTGATCACTTCCTGCGCACCAAGGTCCGGCCGCTGGTGCTCGACCTGCCGCCGACCGCACCGCTCGAAGACGTCGTGACGCGGCTGGAACAGCTGCACGTCGCCTACCGCGAGGACTATCAGTCCTACTACGAGCGTCATGCCGAGGCGGACAGCCCTCCGATGCGCGGCGCGGACCCGGCCATCGTGCTGGTGCCAGGCGTCGGCATGTTCAGCTTCGGCAAGAACAAGCAGACCGCGCGCGTCGCCGGCGAGTTCTACGTGAACGCCATCAACGTGATGCGCGGCGCCGAGTCGATCTCCCGGTACGCGCCGATCGAGGAACGCGAGAAGTTCCGCATCGAGTACTGGGCGCTCGAAGAAGCCAAGCTGCAACGGATGCCGAAGCCCAAGCCGCTCGCCACCCGTGTCGCGCTGGTCACCGGCGGCGGGTCGGGCATCGGCCGGGCCATCGCGCGACGGCTGGCCGCCGAGGGCGCGTGCGTGGTGGTCGCCG
>NZ_VSRL01000359.1 GCF_012184385.1 Lentzea indica | reverse complement strand
CGAGGTGCGGGGGCCGGGCCGGCGACGGTGAGCGGCGCGGTGAGCACGACGTTCCCGGCGGAACGGGCGATGAGCACCTCGTAGGCGCCGGGGTCGGCGGTGAAGGCGCCGGTCGCGACGTCCCAGTGGGCGAGCTGGTCGGCGGGCAGCCGGAAGGTGAGCACGTGGCTTTCGTCGGGGGCCAGCGAGACCTTGCGGAAGTCCGCGAGCCGCAGCAGGGGCGCCTCGTAGCGGGCGTCGAGCGCTCGGACGTAGAGCTGGACGACCTCGCTGCCGGTCCGGGTGCCGGTGTTGGTGAGCGTCACCGAGACGTCGACCGCGCTGTTCCTGGTGACGGTGTCCGTGGACAGGATCAGGTCGCGGTGGGCGAAATCGGTGTAGGAGAGGCCGTGGCCGAACGGGTACAGCGGCGCGGTCCGGTGGTACTGGTAGGTCCAGCCCGCCTTGATGATGTCGTAGTCGAGCGGGTGCGGCAGCTCGTCGTCGCCGCGGTACCAGGTTTGCGGCAGGCGCCCGCTCGGTTCTGCTTCACCGAACAGGACGGCGGCCACCGCCCTGCCTGTCTCCTGCCCGCCGTGGGACGTCCACACCACGGCGGGCAGGTGCTCGTCGGCCCAGTCGAGGGCGTAGGGGTAGCTGCTCATGACGACCAGTGCGGTGTCCGGGCGTACACCGGCGACTGCGCGCAGCAGCGACTCCTGGGCTGCGGGCAGTGCGATGCCCGCGCGGTCCTCGGTCTCGCGGCCGTGGATCAACGGCTGGTTGCCGAGGACGACCACCGCGACGTCCGCCGACGCGGCGGCGGCCAGCGCCTCGGCGGTGCCGTCGCGCAGCAGCTCGCGCTCCCAGTGCTCGGCGGCTTCCGGCGTCTGGGCGGTGACGCTCACCCTGCCGTCGACCGGGTCGACCACGGCGTACAGGCCCGTCAGCACGTTTTGGAGCAACACGGCATCTTCGGCCGCCACCAGGCGGAACGTCTCGCAGACGTCCCAGCTCTTGACCTGGTCCTGGTCGGCGACCAGTGAGGCGTCGTCGCGCTTGAGGCTCAGGTAGCGCCCGGTCTCCGCGGACCGCAGCGTCAGCACCCCGTCGCCCCAGTCGAGGACGTCGAACGGGGTCTTGCCCAGCAGCTCGCCGCTGGTGCGCGAGCGCAGTGCCACCCGGTCGGCGCCGTCCGCGACGACCACCTCGCCGTCGCGTTCCCCGAGCACCGCTTCGAGCCCGCCGGCGACCGTGACCTGGTACGGCAGCGTGCCGCTGTACCAGTCCTCGCACAACGTGTCGGCGAGCGGGCCGATGACGGCGATCCGCGGGGTGCGGGCCGAGTCGAGCGGCAGGAGTCCGTTGTTGCGCAGCAGCACCACCGACTCGGTCGCGGCCCGCAGCGCAAGGGCGCGGTGTTCCGGGCTGTCGATGACCTCCGGGCCGATGGCCGCGTAGGGGTCGAGATCGGGGTCGAACTCGCCGAGGCGGAAGCGGATCTCCAGCTGCCGCCGCACCGCGAGGTTCACGTCGGCCTCGTCGATCAGGCCGCGGTCCAGTGCCTCGCGCAGCCTGCCGAACGGCGTGGCCCAGTCCTCGCCGTGGTCGGTGAAGCTGTCGATGCCCGCTTTGAGCGCGGCGGCGTGGGACTCGGCGTGGTCGTCGAAGTAGTGCTCGGGATCGACCAGGTTGGACGGTGCCTCGGCGTCGCTGACCACGAACAGCTCGTGGCCGGTCGGCTCCGCCCAGCGGCGCAGTTCCGTCTCGATGAGCGGGGTGACGTGGCACGGACGGCCGTTGACCAGGTTGTAGGCGGCCATGGCGCCGGTGGCTGCGCCGGAGGCGACCACGGGGCGGAAGGCCGCGAGATCGTACTCCTGCAGCACGCGTGGGCGCAGACCGGAGGACGTGACGCAGCGGTCGTCCTCGTTGTTGTAGGCCAGGAAGTGCTTGAGCACGGGGGCCGCGCGCAGGAAGCGGTGGTGGTCGCCCGCGAGTCCCCGGCAGAACGCCGTCCCGAGCCGCGCGGTGTGCAGCGGGTCCTCGGAGTAGCCCTCCTCGTTGCGGCCCCAGCGCGGGTCGCGCAGCAGGTTCAGCACCGGCGCCCACGCCTGCAGGCTGTTGGCGCCCGTGCCGATGACAGGCGACCGGTGGTAGTGGAACGCCCTCAGCTCGACCGAAATGGCCTCGGCGACGCGGCGCACCAGCTCCTCGTCCCAGGTCGCGCCCAGCCCGACCGCCTGCGGGAAGACGGTGGCGAGACCCAGCCAGGCGACGCCGTGCAGGGCCTCCGACCCGGTGCGGAACGTGGCGATGCCAAGCCGCGGCACCGCCGGTGAGTACTGGTGCAGCATCGCGATCCGCTCGTCGAGCGTGAGCCGCCCGAGCAGATGTCGATGCGCTTGCGCGTCGACAGCGCCGGGTCGCGGAAAGGCAGCCGATCGGCGGCGGACACGGACTCGGAAACCACGTGGTAACCCCTCAGGTCGGAGCTAGCGGTGAAGCGTTTCGACGGTGGCACGACTAGGTTTCCGCTGTCAACGGTCTTGTTTCATGCGACCCACGTCACTAACCTCCCCGGCATCTGTTTAAGCGCTTCGACACTTCGACGACGAAGGATCGGGTTCCGCCATGGGCAACGAGTTGAACCGCAGAAGCTTCCTGAACGCCACCGTCTCGGCCGCAGGGCTCCTCGCGATGGGGCCGCTGCTGTCGGCCTGCGGCGGGGGCGGCCCACAGCGGGCCGGAGTGAACTCCGACTCAGCCCTGAAAGCCGTGCTGCCGGCCTACGTGCCGAACACGTCGATCAAGCCGGACATCCCCTCCGTGGCGGGTGGCCCCGACGTGATGACGGAGCCCGGCTTCCTCAGCTACCCGGCCAACCGGGTGGCCACCGTGTCCGGCGTGCCGGGCAAGGGCGGCAGGTACTCGGCGGTCACGCCGTTGTGGGGCACCGTCCCGCCTGCCGACAACTCGTTCTACCAGGCCATGAACAAGGCACTGGGGATCCAGCTCGACATGAAGCCCGCGGACGGCAACAACTACAACACGATCATCCCGACGATGACCGCGGCGAAGAAGCTGCCCGACTGGATCAACCTGCCGGCCTGGTGGAACCCCAACTTCAACACCGGCGGCCTGGTCGGCAACCAGCTCGCCGATCTCACGCCCTACCTGTCCGGCGACAACATCAAGAAGTACCCGAACCTCGCGGCCATCCCCACCGCCGGCTGGAGGGCCGGTGCCTGGGGCGACAAGCTGTACGGGATTCCGTCGTTCTCCACCGGGTTCAAGATCGCCGGCGCCATCTACTACCGGCGGGACGTCTTCGACGCCAAGGGCATCACGGCCGACCAGGTGAAGTCCGCCGACGACCTGATGAAGCTCGGCAAGGAGCTGACCGACGCCAAGGCCGGGGTCTGGGCCTTCGACGACGTCTTCACCTACTTCTACACGGCCTTCGGCGCGCCGTTCAAGTGGAAGGTGGACAACGGAAAGCTGATGCACACGTTCGAGACGCAGGAGTACCTCGACGCGGTCGACTGGCACCGCAAGCTCGCGGTCGCCGGTTACGTGCACCCCGACGCCCTGGCCGGTGACAACGCCGCCGGCACCACCCGGTTCTACGGCGGCAAGACGCTGATCTCGGGTGGCGGGACGGGTGGGTGGAACCTCGCCGACCACCAGAACGGCACAGCCGCGAACCCGAACTACCGGCGTGCCGCGTTCAACTTCTTCGCCGCGGACGGCAAGAGCGCGCCTCGCGTCGACATGGGCTCGGCCACCGACATCGTCAGCTATCTGAACATCAACCTGAAGCCCGAGCAGATCGAGGAGCTGCTGGCTGTCGCGAACTATCTGGCCGCGCCGTTCGGATCGGCCGAGTACACGATGGTCAACTTCGGCGTCGAGGGTACCCACTTCACGATGGACAACGGCGTGCCGACGCCCACCGATGCGGGCAAGAAGGAGGTCGGGGCGAAGACCTACCCGTTCCTGGGCGCGCCGCCCGCCGTCATCAGCAACCCGACCGGGGACTCCGTCACCAAGGACTTCACCGCCTGGCAGGCCGCCAACGTGAAGGCCCTCGCCAAGCCGGTCTTCTGGGGCATGAACATCAGCATGCCGCAGGCGCAGGCCACGGCCCTGGCCGCGCAGGGCGTGGAAGACACCGTCAAGGACTGCTACCACGGCAAGAAGTCGGTGCAGGACGTGAAGGACGCTGTCGCTACCTGGAAGACGAGCGGTGGTGGCGACAGGCTGATCCAGTGGATGAACGACAACGTTCTCCAGAAGTACGGTACCGGCCAGTGACCACCGTCGAATCGGACCGCGCGGGACGACCGGCGAGGCTGGACTGGCGGATCAGGCTGCGGCGCGACCGGTCGCTGATCCTGATGACGCTGCCCGCCGTCGTCCTGCTGCTGGTGTTCAACTACGTGCCGTTGTTCGGGCTCGTCACGGCGTTCCAGGAGTACGACCCGCTGGCCGGGGTCTGGCAGAGCGTGTGGGCCGGCCTCTACCAGTTCGAGCGGCTGATGGGCGACCCGCTGTTCTGGGGAGCGCTGAAGAACACGCTCTACCTCAGCTTCGTCCAGCTGATCCTGTTCTTCCCTGTCCCGATCGCGCTGGCGTTGCTGCTCAACTCGGTGCTGTCCCAACGGGTGCGCAACTTCATCCAGTCCGTTGTGTACCTGCCGCACTTCTTCTCGTGGGTGCTGGCGATCACGATCTTCCAGCAGATGCTCGGCGGCGCGGGCGCGCTCAACCAGTTCCTGCGCGGCAACGACATCGGTACCTGGGACATCATGACCAACCCGGACACCTTCGCGCTGCTGGTCACCGCGCAGGTGATCTGGAAGGAGGCCGGCTGGGGGATCATCGTGTTCCTGGCCGCGCTCGCCGCCATCAACACCGACCTCTACGAGGCGGCCGCGGCGGACGGTGCCGGACGATGGCGGCGGCTGTGGCACATCACGTTGCCCGGCCTGCGCGGTGTCATCGTGCTGATGCTGGTGCTGCGCCTGGGCAACGCGCTGTCCGTCGGCTTCGAGCAGTTCCTGATCCAGCGTGTGGCGGTCGGCCACGACGCGGCGGACGTGCTGGACACCTTCTCGTTCTACTACGGCATCGCCACGGGCGACTACAGCTACGGCGCGGCGGCAGGTCTGTTCAAGAGCATCATCTCCCTGCTGCTCATCTACGGTGCGAACAAGCTGGCGCACGCCTTCGGCGAAGACGGGTTGTACCGCAAATGACCGACACACTCACGATTGAACGCACAGGCGGGCCAGCGGACGCGAATCCTCCAGCGCCGCAAGCGGTTCGCAAGAAGAAGAGCGAGCGCCCGGTCTGGGAGGAACCGCCGACGATCGCAGGCGAGGCCGCCAAGGGCATCACCCTCGGCGGGGTCCTGCTGATCATGCTGGTGCCGTTGTGGATCATCGTGGTGACCAGCCTGTCCACCCAGGGCGCGGTCAACCGCGCGGGTGGGCTCGTGCTCTGGCCGGACGGCATCAGCTTCGAGGCCTACCGGGTGATGCTCTCGGACTCGACGGTGCGCAACGCACTGCTGGTGAGTCTCGGTATCACGGCGGTCGGCACGGTCGTGTCGTTGGCGATCTCGGTCATGTGCGCCTACGGCCTGTCCCGGTCACGGTCGCTCGGGCACCGCTTCATCCTGACGCTGCTGATCATCACCATGTTCGTCAACGGCGGCCTGATCCCCACGTTCCTCGTCGTCACCGGGCTCGGCGGCTACGGGCAGTGGTGGGCGCTGATCCTGCCGAGCGCGGTGTCGGTCTTCAACATCCTGATCCTGCGCGCGTTCTACTCGAGCACGTCGCTCGACCTGATCGAGGCGGCGCGGATCGACGGCGCGGGGGACTGGCGGATCCTGTGGTCCATCGTGCTGCCCACCTCGCGCGCGGTGACGGCGGTGATGGCGCTCTTCTACGGCGTCGGCTACTGGAACTCCTTCTTCAACGTGATGCTGTACATGCCGACCGACAGCGAGAAGTGGCCGCTGCAGTACGTGTTGCTCACCTATGTCAACCGGGGCAACGGCTTGCCCGGCACGGTGAACGGAGGCTTCGGTGACCAGTTCTCCCAGACGGCGCCGTTGTCGCTGCAGATGGCCGTGGTGGTGTTGACGCTCATTCCGTTGCTCATCGTTTATCCGTTCGTGCAGAAGCACTTCCGCACGGGCGTCCTGACCGGCGCTATCAAGGGCTGAACATTCATGGTGACCATTGCCGATGTGGCCAGGCACGCGGGCGTGTCGTCCAGCACGGTGAGCTACGTGCTGAGCGGCAAACGCGCGATCTCCGAGGAGACCCGGCGCAGGGTGCGGAGCTCCGTGCGGGAGCTCGGCTACCACCCGAACGCCGGTGCGCGTGCCCTGGCTGCGCGGCGATCGCACATCGTCGCGTTGATGGTGCCGTTGCGCACCGACGTCTACGTGCCGGTGATGATGGAGATCGCTGTGGCGGTCACCATGGCGGCCAGGCAGTACGGCTACGACGTACTGCTGATCACCAATGACGAAGGACTGGACGGGGTGCGCCGGATCGTCGCCAGCGGGCTGGCCGACGGCCTGATCCTGATGGACGTCGAACTCGACGACGAGCGCATTCCGTTGCTGCAGGCCGAAGGCACCAAGGCCGCGCTCATCGGACTGCCGCGGGACGCCCGCGGACTGTCCTGTGTGGACCACGACTTCGCCGCCGCCGGCGCGTTGTGCGCGGACCACCTGGCCGATCTCGGTCACCGCGAGATCGCGTTCATCGGCTACGGCTCCGGGGTCTACCACCGGCACGCCGGCTATGCCGAGCGCACCCTCGCCGGCTTCCGCGAGAGGGCCGAGCAGCGCGGCCTGCGGTTCCTCCACCGGTCCTGCGAGGGCACCTACGAGAGCACCGCGGGGACGCTCGCTCGCGTCCTCGCCGACCGTCCCGGCACCACGGGTTTCGTGGTGCAGAACGAGGGTGCGATCGGCCCGCTGCTCACGCTGCTGCGCACGAGCGGGCGGACCGTCCCCGAGGACGCGTCGGTGATCGCGCTCTGCCAGGACCAGCTCGCCGAGCAGTTCGCGCCGCGGCTCACGGCGGTGACCGGCTCGGCGCAGGAGCTCGGCCGCGTCGCCGTCGAGCAGATCATGCGCAGGCTCACCGCGGCGG
>NZ_VSRL01000358.1 GCF_012184385.1 Lentzea indica | reverse complement strand
CGTGGCTCGTGGTGGTGGCGCCGGGCCTGATGGCCGCGAGCCTGCTGACCGGGGTCGGGCTGTCCCGGTGGCTGCTGCCCTGTCTCGCGTTCACCGCCGGAACGCTCGCCCTCGGCGCGTTGGTCGGCATCACCCGTGCCGCGATCGCGCTCATCGCGGCGTGGGCCGTGGCGATCGTCGCGCCGACGATCGCGTTCAGCCGCACGCCCGTGCTGCTCGACCTGGCCGCGACCCCCCTGTGGGCCGGTGTGCTCGTGCTGGGTCTCGCGGTGATCACCGTGCGCAGGATGGCTTTCACGCGCTTGGAGGCGAACCGATGACCGCACCGACGACCTACGCCTGGGAGATCGAGGCGCGTGACCTGCGGATCAAGGCCGGCCGCCGGATGGCGGTCGACGGCGTCACCCTCATGATGGGCAGAGGCGTGCACGGGCTGCTCGGGCCCAACGGCGCGGGCAAGACGACGCTCATCCGCACGCTCGCCACCGTGCTGCGACCTGCTTCGGGAAACCTCGTCCTGCTCGGCGGGACGGACCTGCGCGACGTGCGGCGCCGCGTCGGGTACCTGCCGCAGGAGTTCGGGCACTACCGCCGGTTCACCGTCCGGGAGTTCGTCGCGTACGTGGCGTGGCTCAAGGAGATGCCGGATCGCGACGTCCCCTCGGCCGTGCAGCGCGCCATCGACCGGGTGGGCCTCGCCGACCGCGCCGACGACAAGCTCAAGACGTTGTCCGGCGGCATGATCAGGCGCGTCGGCATCGCGCAGGCGATCGTCAACGACCCGGAGGTCCTGCTGCTCGACGAACCGACGGCGGGCCTCGATCCGGCTCAACGAGTGCGGTTCCGCGAGCTGCTCACCGAACTCGGCACCGACGCCTGCGTCGTCGTCTCCACCCACCTGGTCGAGGACGTCGCCGCCGCGTGCACCGACGTCGTCCTTCTCTCCCAGGGAAAACTCGTCTTCCAGGGCACTCCTGCCCAGCTCGCCGCCGCAGGCACGGCGGAGCACGCGGGTGACAGCCCGATCGAACGCGGCTACAGCGCGGCGATCGCCCTCCCCAACCGGCCAGGGTCCTGGTGAGGAAATGTGTTGTCAGTCATAGGAATTCGAGAACCGAAGCAGCCACGGTGCCGTCTTGCTGAACGTCAACGGCAAGCGGCACAAGGAGATCAGAATGCACGGAATCGAGGCTGACGGCCTGGTCGTGCGCGTGGGCGGCAAACGCAACGGCCGCAACGCGGTGAACGGGCTGAGCCTGCGACTCAGCCGGGGTGTGCACGGGCTGCTCGGCCCCAACGGCGCGGGCAAGACGACGCTGATCCGCACGCTGGCGACGGTGCAGGCACCCAGCGCGGGAACGTTGTCGCTGCTCGGCACCCCGGCGAACGGCAGGCTGAGGCCGGTGCGCAGGCGGCTGGGCTATCTGCCGCAGCACTTCGGCTTCTACAAGCGGTTCAAGGTGCGGGAGTTCGTCGAATATCTGGCCTGGTTGAAGGAGATGCCACCGGCCGCGATCCCCGGCGCCGTCAACCGAGCGCTGGAACGGGTCGGGCTGACCGACCGCGCCGATGACCGGATGAAGTCGTTGTCCGGCGGCATGGTCCGCCGCGTGGGCATCGCTCAGGCGATCGTCAACGACCCGGAGGTCCTGCTGCTGGATGAACCGACCGTGGGCCTCGATCCCGCACAACGGCTGCGATTCCGGGAACTGGTCACCGAACTGGGACAGCGATCCTGCGTGCTGATCTCCACGCACCTCGTCGAAGACGTCGCCGCGGCGTGCACGGACGTGGTACTCGTGTCCGAGGGATCTCTTGTCTTTCAAGGAACTCCGGCCGATCTCGCCACCGCGGGCACCGACGACCACGTCGGTGACAGCCCGATCGAGCGCGGCTACTCGGCGCTGATCAGCGCCAGTGCGGGAGGTGCGTGGTGACCGGGCTGCGCATCGAACTGCGGCGCTCGACCGCGCTGTGGGCGGGTCTGCTCGTGCTCGTGTCCACCACGGGAATGCTGTTGCTGCTCACGTCGGCCGGCGCGAGCTGGAAGGGCAACTCGACCACGGCGATGCTCGAGCTCCGCCTGCCACTGGCGTACGTGTGGGCACTCGTGGTCGGCCTCGCCGTCCTCCAGGGCATGCGGGACAGCCGGTCCGGCGTGACCGAGCTGTTCTCCTCCACCTCCCGCCCGGGCTGGGTCAGACTGGGCACGCTGGCGTCGGCGGTGGCGGGTGTCGTCGCCGTGGCCACGGTTCTGCTGTGTGCGGGTCTGGTGGCCGTCGTCGCGTTCGGCGGCGGCTTCGTCTCGATCGGGTTCGTGCCGCTGATGGTTACGGCGGTGATCGCTCTGGCGTCGAGCGTCCTGCTGGGTGTCGCGATAGGACGGTTGTTGCCGCATCCGCTGACCGTGCCGGTGGCTCTGGTCGCGACGTTCATGGTGGCGACGGCAGCTGGGCAGGAGCTGCAGGTGACCTCGCCCGACGACGAGGTGTCCCGGCTGGCCCTGCTGGCGCCGGTCCTCGATCCACCGAACACGGACCTCGTGACGACTTCCACGTCTGTCGACATCGGACAGATCGTGTGGTTCACCGGCCTCGGGGTGACAGCGTTCCTGCTGTTGGTGTCGCGGTCACACGGCGGACGTCTCGCGTCGCTGCTTCCCGCCGGGCTGGCCGCCGCCCTCGCACTGACGATCCTGCCGTACAAGATCTCCGACGTGCTGGTGACCGACTCGATCGCGGGCGAACTGGTCTGCGACGGCGCGGTGTGCTTGAGCCGGGCGCACGAGGACAGCCTGCCCGCGGTGGCCGTGGTCGGCAAGGAGGTGCTGGCGAAGCTCGCGGTGCTGCCCGACCCGCCCACCGAGGTCCGCGAGGACACGTCGGCGATGGCCCATCTCGCCGCGCCGCCACGCAACGAAAAGATCGTGTACCTGAGGTCGCAGAGCCTCGCGGAAGTGATGTCTCCGGAGCAGCTGCGACTCGAACTGCTCGCCGGCGCGGGCGTCGCCACCTGCTCCAGGCCGAACACGTTCAACACCACCGAGTCCACTGTTCTCCACCTCACCGCCGGCTACTTCAACGGCGGCCTGGCCGCACTCCCGTCCGAGTCCCTCATGTGGGGCAACGACCGGATCCGAGGCGAGATCGAGGAGGCCTGGCAGACGCTGCGCGCCCAGTCCGCGCAGGAGCAACTGAACCGGGTGGCACAAGCGCGGCGGATGTTGCTGGCGTGCGAGGACTCCGAACGCACGCTCGACGTTCTCACGGCGCCACGATGAGGCCGTTCGCGTTGTACGCGCGATCGCGTGGAGTCCCCGCCGGGCTTGCAGTGCTGCCCGTGGTGGCGCTCATCGCATGGTCGGCGCTGCACTCACCGTGGACGCCGCTGAGCGCGTCGCTGACGTCACTGGCCGCGGTGCTGGTGATCACGGCCGGCCTCGCGGGCCAGGACCCGGAACTGGAGGCCTCCACCGCCGTGCCGTGGCCGCTGTGGCGGCTCGGACACCTGCTGCTCGCCACCGCACTGGCCGCGATCTCGGTCCTGCTCGTGCAGGAACTCGGGCACGAGTCGTTCGGCGTGATGTTCGTCGTGCGCGACACGGCAGGCATGGCCGGTCTTGCCGGACTGGCGGCGACGGTGGCCGGAGCCAGGTTCGCTCCCGCCGCACCGGTGCTGTGGTGGGCGGTGAGCGCGATGATGCCGCCGGGACAGTCGATGACCTGGCGGATCGTCACGTGGCCGCTCGGTCCGTCCGACGACTCGGTCACGACGTGGACGGCGGCGGTGTTGTTCGTCAGCGGGATCGCCGCCTACTCGGCACGCGGCGGGCGCCGCTGAGCTGTGATCCATACTTGAGACCGGTTTCTTCGTTGCACATCAACAGTTTTCACCGTGTGAACAGCGAGCGGAGTTCGTATGAGGCGTCTTTCCACGTTCCTCGCAGCAGTGGCAGTGGCGGCCACCAGCCTGGTGGTCACCTCCGGTCCGTCGTCGGCGGCGGTGACGTTGCCCCCGCTGCGTGGCGTGCTGGACTACCAGATCGGTGGTGCGTACACACCAGCCTCCAACGTCCAGATCGTCATTCGCGACGTGTCGGCGTCACCGGCCAGTGGAAAGTACAACGTGTGTTACATCAACGCTTTCCAGGCTCAGGAGGGTCACGACGGCGACTGGCAGAGCGACTTGTTGCTGCGCGACGCCAACGGCAACAAGGTGGTCGACCCTGACTGGAACGAGACGCTGCTGGACCTTCGCACCGCAGACAAGCGCACCCGCGTGGCCGCGAAGGTCAACACGTGGATCGACCAGTGCGCGAGCAAGGGCTACCAGGCGATCGAGCCGGACAACTACGACAGCTACACGCGCTCACTGAGCCTGCTCACCGCAGCGCAGGCTCAGGAGTACATCAAGCTGTTGTCCGCGTACGCGCACTCCAAGAACTTGGCCATCGGCCAGAAGAACACCCCCGAGCTCGCCGGCAACCGGGTCGCGAACGGCCTCGACTTCGCCGTGACCGAGGAGTGCGGTGAGTGGGAGGAGTGCGGCGACTACGCGGGACCGTTCGCCAACCGCGTGCTCGACATCGAGTACACCGACAGCGGGCGCGCGGCGGCGTGTGCCGAGTGGAGCGGTCGTATCAGCATCGTGCAGCGCGACCTGCTCGTCGTGCCGGCGGGAACGAGCGGGTACGTCCGCAAGACCTGCTGAGTCGCTTCCCGTTGAGGAACCACCGTCGCCGCCGGACGTGCCGGCAGGCGACGAGTGGTCACGCCTCAGCGTGCCCGGCCACAGGTACTGGTCCGCGGGCAGTGTCGTGCCGCGGAACCACGCCTGGAAGAACCCGGAGAGGTCCTGCCCGCTGATCTGCCCGGCCAGCTGTTCGAACTGCGGCCAGGAGACGAAGCTGTGGCGGTTGCGCCGCGGCCATTCCACGAGCAGCCGGTCGAACGACTCGTCGCCGATCTGCCGGTGGAGTGCGTGCAGCGCCAGCGGACCCCTGGTGTAGATCTCGAATCCCGGAGTCCTGCCAGGCCGGTAGAGAGGCTGCTGCCAGTAGGCCGCGTCGGTCTTCTTGGCGTTGACCAGGTCGCGGTAGCGCGCGTCGAGGTCGGCACCGTCGTTGGCCTCCTCCCACATCCAGGTGCTGTGGGAGGCGAAGCACTCCGCCAGGCAGGCGTCCTCGGACAGCCGGGCGGAAGCCGAGACGCCGTACCACTGGTGCGCCTGCTCGTGGACGACCTGCAACAGGTCCATGAACGTGCTGCGCGCGCCGAGGTACACCGGACGGCTTTGCGGCGAGGTGCCCGGACCGGAGTCGTTCACGTGGACGAACACGTTGCCGGCGGCGTCGAAGGGGTACGCGCCGTAGCGACTGACGAGAAAGTCCATGATCTGCGGCAGTCGGTCCGCGAGCGGCTTGGTCCTGTCACGCAGACCTGGGGCGTAGGCGTTGACCACGGGGGTGCCGTCGGCCAGCTTCGACCGCTCCACGGTGAACTTGTCGATGGACACGGCGATGTGCGCGGGAGCGACGTCGCGCTCGGTCCAGCGGACGGTGTTCTGACCAGTCTGCTGTTCCTGGCCGCCCTGCTGTTCCTGACCTGCCTGCTGTTCCTGACCGACGGAGACGACGTGCCAGCCCTGCGGGACGGTCGCGGTCAGGCGGAACTCCGCCCTGTCCTGTTCGTCGCCGATCGGGAACCACGCGCTGGACGCCCCCATGAACGCGGTGACACCACCGGAGTCCGTCGGCATCCACCCGTCGCCGGGCTTGCCCGCGTAGTCGACGCGGACGCGGAAGTGATCGCCGCGGTTGATCCGCTTCGCCGGTGTGATGGCGAGATCGTCCTGGCCGCTCCTGGTGAACGACCGCGCCGCGACGCCGTCGATCGCGACCGCACTGACCTCGGGCCCGTTGAGGTGGAGCGTCAGCGCGTCCAGATCAGCCGCCGCCCTGGCGGTGATCAGCGCTGAGCCCCGCAACACGCCGTCCACCGGGTCGTGGTCGATCGACAGGTCGTAGGCGGCGACGTCGAACGGTGTGCCGGCCGGTTCCGAGAGTGCTGCTCCGGCGCTCGTCACCATCAGACCGATCACAGCGAGAGACGCCGCAGGGCGCCATTTTCGAACGCTTCTCATGGCGCCGACTCTGCTGCCGGAATGTCGCACCCGTGCCCTGGTCATGTCGCAGCCTTGTCGCAGCGATCGCGATCGACCTCACCCAGCTGGGCTGATCAGCGGACAGGTGCGGTCCGCGGCCGACTCCACCGCGGGTTGCGTGAACTGGACCTGCACCTTCATCGACCGCGCACCACCGCTCTGCACGTGGACACCGAGCGTGGTGCACACGATCTGGCCGATGCCCAGGGGCGTCACGTCTTCGACGGTCAGCGGCAGCATCAGGCGGATGACCCGCTCGGTGCTGGTCACCACCACCCGCGTCGTCGTGGCCGGTGCGATCTCGGTCCTCAGTCCGGAGTCGCCCGGTCCCGTCAGCAACAGTGCCAGCGCCTCGGAGACCGTGCCGAGCCGGCCGGTCCGGCGGAGCTGGGGCTGGAGCTCACCGCCGGCGTTCACGAAGTAGAGCGTGACGCCGGGCGCGATCCCGGTCGGCGGTTCGCCGCCACCGTCCACTCCGGACGGACGTACCCCGCACGCCGCAAGCAACAGCACTGCCGTCAAGCACATCCACCTCACCTGCGCTCGGCCTCCTTCCGCGGCAGCCACAGGACGAACCGCGCACCGCCCTCCACCCGGTTCTCGGCCGTGAGGCCGCCGCCGTGCAGCTTGGCGTTCTCCACCGCGATCGCGAGCCCCAGCCCGCTGCCGGGAGTGCGGGCGCGGGCGGCGTCGGCCTTGTAAAACCGGTCGAACACGTGCGGTAGCACCTTCTTCGGCAGTCCAGGACCGCTGTCCGTCACCTCGATCCGCAGGTGCTCGGTGGTCGCCGACACCCGCACTCGGACCGGCGGTGCGCCGTGCCGCAACGCGTTGCCGACCAGATTGGCCACCACGACATCGAGCCTGCGGCGGTCCAGCCGTGCCGACAGTGCCGCCGGGGCCAGCAGTTCCACCTGATCCAGCCACCGCCGCGCACGCAGGCAGATCGTCTCCGGCAGGCCCAACTCGGTGCCGACGCGGCGCACCTCGTCCTTGAACAGCGCGCGCAGCGGCTCGACCAGCTCGAACTGCAGGTCGTCCGG
>NZ_VSRL01000357.1 GCF_012184385.1 Lentzea indica | reverse complement strand
TCTCGACCTCGTGGTCGTCGAGCTCGGTGCCGAACAACGCGTCCAGGTCGTCGACCGGCAGCCGCGCACTGACCCGCACCGCGCCGTCCTCCAGGTGCTCGACCGGCGGGCGGTCGTCGGTGTCGGACTCGTCGGTGATCTCGCCGACGATCTCCTCGAGGATGTCCTCGATGGTCAGCAGGCCCGCGGTGCCGCCGTACTCGTCGACCACGATCGCCATGTGCCTGCGCGACACCTGCATCTCCCGCAGCAGGTCCGCGATCGGCTTCGAGTCGGGGATGAAGCTCATCGGGCGCATCAGCTCGGCGACGCTCTTCGGATCCTCGTCCTCGGCGAGCGTGGCCCGCATGAGGTCCTTGAGGTTCACCACGCCAAGCACGTCGTCGACGCTCTCACCGATCACCGGGACACGGGTGTAGCCGGTGCGCAACGACAGCGCGAGCGCCTGCCGCAACGACTTGGTCTTCTCGATCCACACGATCTCGGTGCGCGGCACCATGATCTCGCGCGCGATGGTGTCGCCCAGCTCGAACACCGAGTGGATCATCTCGCGCTCGCCCTCGTCGACGACGCCGCGTTCCTGCGCCATGTCGACGAGCTCGCGCAGCTCCACCTCGGACGAGAACGGACCCTCGCGGAAGCCCTTACCGGGCGTGATGGCGTTACCGATGAGGATCAGGAGCTTGGACAGCGGCCCGAGGACGCGGCCGAGCTGCCGGACCGTGCCCGCGGCGATCAGGCTCACGGCGTACGGGTGCTGACGGCCGAGGGTGCGCGGTCCGACACCGACGAGCACGTACGACACGACGAGCATGCTCAGGCACGCGTACAGGGCGGCGAGCCAGTCCTCGTCCTCGTACTGCAGGAACACCGTCGTGACCAGCACCGCCGCCAACATCTCGCAGAACAGGCGCAGCAGCAGCAACAGGTTGACGTGCCGCGGGCGGTCGTTGAGGACCTGCAGCAGCTGCCCAGTCCCCCAACGGCCCTGCCGTTGCAGCGCCTCGACCCGTGCCCGTGACACGGTGCCGAGAGCGGCGTCCACACACGCGAAGACGCCGGCGGCAAGCACGAGCAGAACGGCCAGCACGATCACACTGGCTGGGTTCTCGCTCATGGCGCGTCAGTCTTCTTCGGGGTGCTGCAGAGGCTTCTGCTCGTCCAAGCCGACCGCGCCGAGCACCTTGTCGTCCGTGCTGCGCTGGTGCGCGGCCCGTTCGGCCTCGTCACGCGCGTTGCGGAAGTCCGCGAGGATGCGGTTCTGCAGCGTGAACATCTCACGTTCCTCAGCGGGCTCGGCGTGGTCGTAGCCGAGCAGGTGCAGCACGCCGTGCACGGTCAGCAGGTGCAGCTCGTCCAGCAGGCCGTGGCCGGCCTTCTTGGCCTGGTCCTTGGCGAACGCCGGGCACAGCACGATGTCCCCGAGCAGCGCCGGGCCGAGACCCGCGGCGTCGGGGCGGCGCGCGGAGTCCAGCTCGTCCATGGGGAAGGCCATGACGTCCGTGGGACCCGGCAGGTCCATCCAGCGTTCGTGCAGGTCGGCCATGACGTCCAGCTCGACGAGCAGGACGGACAACTCGGCCAGCGGGCTCACGCCCATGCGGTCCAGCGCGAACCGGGCGGCGGAGACGATGGAACCCTCGTCGACTCCGACACCCGACTCGTTGGCGATCTCGATGCTCACGGCGCCTATCGTCCCCGGCGCTGGTTCCCCCGGCGTGCACCGGGTCCGGGGTGTCGCCCGTTCTGGTCGATGACGTCCTGCTCGACCTGCCACTTCTCGTACGCGTCGACGATGTCCCCGACCAGGCGGTGGCGCACCACGTCCTGGCTGGTCAGCACCGAGAAGTGCACGTCATCGACGCCATCGAGGATGTCCTTGACGACCCTCAGACCGCTGCGCTGGCCGCCGGGGAGGTCGACCTGGGTGATGTCACCCGTCACGACGACCTTCGAGCCGAAGCCCAGGCGCGTGAGGAACATCTTCATCTGCTCTGGCGTGGTGTTCTGCGCCTCGTCGAGGATGATGAACGCGTCATTCAGCGTGTTGTGGGTCAGCAGGTAGTCCTCGGTGACGTACAGGGAGTCCTGTGCCGCCACCTGGATGCACACCGTCTCCGTCCGGCCCGCGGGCTCGATGCTGTCGATGAACCGCATCGGACGCCCACCACCACCGGCGGCGTGGTACTTCTCCCGCTTGCACTTGAGCCGGAACGGCTCGACGCCCTCGGGCAGCCTGACGTCCAGGACGTAGGCGTCGTGGCGGTAGCCGACCTCACGACCCTTCGCCATGCCCGGCTTGCGCCCCTCGGCAGGGCGGCAGCGCCAGTACGCGACGCCACCGAGCGAGCGCACCAGACCGACCACGTCGTCTCGCAGCCGTTCCGATGTCGTCGCGTATTGGATGCGGCAGGTGCGCCCGACCTGAGTGACCGGACCACCGTCGGAGTCGAGCAGGCCCTGCAGGACCGCGAGGCGTACGTCCGCGCTGTTGCGCAGGTAGAGCTCGGGCACGAACTTGGTGTGCGAACGCGTGCCGTGCAGCCCGAGCTCCCGCATCACGGCGGTCACCGGGTTCTCGATCGTCACCAGGTCGCCCGGCGCTCTGACGCGCCGCATCGTGTAGTCGACCTGGTTCTTCTTCATCACCGCGATGTGCGGTTCCAGTGCGACCTGCAGCGCGAAGGCGAGAACCGGATCAGCGGTCGAGAACGACGGCGTCGTCGATCCGGTGATGCACCCGTCGCCGAGCAGCAGACCGAGCGCGTACGGGTTCATCGGCACTTCGCGCTCCGGTAGGCACACGGGCGCGCTGAGGAGCGGAAGCTCGTAGCGGCGGGCGTGTGCGGCCCGCAGGTTGCCGATCATCTCCTTGGTCTCGAGCACCCGCCACGGCTTGTTCCGGCGTCGGTCGGACGCCGTGCGCACCGTCCACAGGTGCTCACCGCATGCGAGCGTCGACGAACCGTCCTGCGCGGTGACGCGGTAAACGTCCTTCTCGCCCTGCGGATAGACACCCAGGACCGGGGTCGGTTCGCCGTTGGAGCCGATGACGAGGTCACCGACCTGCAGCGATCCGATCGGCCGGTAGCCGTCCGGGGTGAGAACGGGAGTGAAGATCGGCTGGGCCCGGCCACGCATGTAAGCCAGCGGCGCGACCTCGATCGTGCCGGCCTGGGTCAGGCGTGGAATCGACTCCGGGTCGACCATGTCGTGCAGCGCGTCGTACAGCGGGCGCAGGTACGGGTCGATCTTCTCGTAGAGCGTGCCAGGCAGGTAGCCGAGCCGCTCGCCCGCTTCGACGGCCGGGCGGGTGAGGATGATCCGGTTGACCTGCTTGGCCTGCAGCGCCTGCACGGCCTTGGCCATGGCGAGATACGTCTTGCCGGTACCGGCGGGGCCGATGCCGAAGACGATGGTGTTCTTGTCGATCGCGTCGACGTAGTGCTTCTGGTTCAGCGTCTTCGGCCGGATCGTGCGGCCGCGGCGGCTGATGATGTCGAGGCTCAGCACCTCGGCCGGCGACTCGTCGGTGTTCGAGCTCAGCATCGCGACAGTGCGGCGGACGGTGTTCTGGTCGACGGCCTGGCCGCGGCTGGCGAGGGTGACGAGCTCGGAGAAGACCCGTTCCGCGAAGGCCACGTCGGCTGGGGCGCCGGACAAGGTGATCTCGTTCCCGCGCACGTGGACGTCGGCGTCGAGCAGTTCCTCCGCGAGCCGGAGGTTCTCGTCACGCGACCCCAGCAGGCTGAGCACCGCACCATCGGGCACGGCGAACCGGGACTGACCTTCCTTGTTGCTCTGCTGTGTTTCTTCGGCCACGTGGCCCCGGCCTGCTTCCTGTCGCTCGGATCTGGTGCCGTCGATGCTAGTCCGGCCGAAATTGGGTGGCTACCGGATTGCTCACCGTGTGTGCTCATGAACCGTGGAGATCCGCAGGCTTGGTGTTGAAGACATACCCGAGTGCATGAAGCTCATCACGGACCGGGGTTGGGTGTGGACGCCCGCGCAATGGGAGCTGATGCTCGAACTGGGTCCGGGGTGGGGCGCGTTCGACTCGTCAGGGTTGCTGGGCACAGCTTTGACCACGCCGTATCCCGAGATGCAGGCGATCAGCGGTGTGCTGGTCGCGTCGTGGGCCGGACGTCGGGGCATCGGCACCAGAATGATGTCCAATATATTGGATATCAGTCCATCAGTGCTGTATGCGACGGCCATGGGTGAGCCGTTGTACGCCAGGCTCGGCTTTCACCCCGTCGGTGCCACGACCGACTACCACGGCGTGTACTCCGGTGACGCTCCCGGCGTGACGCGGCCGGCCACTCCTGCCGACGTGGATTCGCTGGCGGCGCTCGACCGCGAGGTGAGCGGGTATTCACGGGCCGCGCTCTGGGAACGGCTGCTCGATCCGGCGTCGCCGTACACCGTGCGAACGTCGGAGTCCGGCGTGATCGCCACCCGTCCGAACCCTGTGGGGTTGACCATGGGCCCGGTGATCGCGCGTCCGCCTCCGCGGCGTGCGAGATGATCGCGGACGTGGCTGCCGGGGCGGGCGACATCCGGGTGGACACGGACAACGCCGACGTGGGGGCTTTCCTGCTGGGGCAAGGCTTCGAGAAGCGCAGCGGTGGCTGCACGCTGATGGTGCGCGGCGACGCGGACGTGCCGGGCGACCGGTCGCGCTACTTCGCGCCTGCCTCGCACGCACTTGGGTGATTCCGGGGGAACTGTGGAACTGCGAAGGCTGACGGTGGCCGACATTCCGGCGTGCTCGGACCTGGCCGAGAGCCGGTCGTCGGCGCGCGAGGAGAGCAAGTGGGAGTTCCTGCTGACGCACGGCGAAGGCTGGGGACTGTTCGACGAGGAAGGCCTTGTCGGCACGACGATCGTGACGCGCTATCCGGAGCTGGCGTCGGTCAGCATGGTGCTGGTGGCGGAACGCGCGGCGCGCCGGGGTCACGCCCGCCGACTGGTATCCCATGTATTGGATACCGGCGTCTCGACGTTGTTCGCGACGTCGATGGGCCGCCCGCTCTACGAACAGCTCGGCTTCCACGCCGTGGGCTTCACGGACATCCACACGGGTGTCTTCACGGGTCCCGTATCCGATATATCGCATATCGCCACCGCGGCTGACCTCGACGAACTCGTCGCGCTCGACGCCAAGGTCAGCGGCCTCACGCGCCCCTTCCTGTGGGAGCAGCTGCTGACAACGGGATCCGTCCGGATCTCGCCGCACGGCATCGCGGGCTCGTGGCGCGTCCGGGACGAGCGGCTGTTCATCGGCCCGGTCATCGCGGACTCCCCCGCCGACGCGTGCGCGCTCATCGCCGACTCGGCGGTCGGTAACGGCAGCGTGCGCGTCGACGTGCACGACCCGGAGGTGGTCGCGTTCGTGCGGGCGCACGGCATGGAGTCGTGGGGCGAGTGCACCTGGATGGTCAAGAACGCCGAGCAGCTGCCCGGCGACCGCGCCTGCTACCACGCGCCGCTGCTGCAGGCCCTCGGCTAAAGGCGCTCACCGCCGAGCACGTGCAGATGGGCGTGGAAGACCTCCTGCCCGCTGTCCGGCCCGGTGTTGAACACCAGCCGGTACCCCGATTCGGAGACGCCTTCGGCCTCGGCGACCTCTTTCGCGGCGGCGAAGAGGTCGCCGAGCTGGTCGCGGTCCAGGTCGACGGCGTTCGGCACGTGCTCGCGCGGAATGAGCAGCACGTGCACGGGCGCCTTGGGGCGGATGTCGCGGAACGCCAGCGTGGTCTTGGTCTCGTGCACGACCGTCGCGGGAATCTCACCGTCGACGATCCGGCAGAACAAACAGGACATGCACCGACGTTAAGCGAAAAGGGTGTCCAGCTGCTCGTCGACGGCCTCGACCATGTCGTCGACCGTGAGCTCGGCCGGCCCGAGCTGGTGGTGGATGTTGAGCCCGTCGATCAGCACGATGAGCCGCCGCGCCGCCTTCATCGGCACGACACCGTCCCGCAGTTCCCCGGCCTCTTGTGCGGCAACGAGAATGCGCGCGACCTCGCCGTACAACTGACGCGTGCCGTAACGCTCCATCTCGTGCAACGACGCCTCGACCATCGCACGCGGCAGGAACGACAACAACACCGCGGCCTCGACTCGGCGTTCGTCGTCCAGCGCCAGCATCTCGTGCGCGAAGGCCCTCAGGAGCTCCCGGTTGCCGACCGTGGTGTCGATCTTCTCCAGCCGCGCGATGAACCGCCGGTAGGCGAGCTCCATCGCGAACCCGAGCAACGCGTCCTGCGTCGGGAAGTAGTGGCGCAACGACCCGCTCGACCACCCGGACTCCGCCGCAACGGCGCGCACCGACGCGTGGTCGATCCCATCGCGCTGCACGATGCGCCACACCGCCTCGGCGAGTTCGCGGCGGCGTTCCTCATGGTCGACAACCTTCGGCACCGGCTCTTTTTAGCAGTCGCGCGCAAGCCGAACGACTGACGCGCGGCACCTCTCCCACGACTCGGTGCCGGGCGTGATCACGTCCATGTGCCCGGCCCCTTCCACCACAACGAGTTCCGCCTGCGGTTCGACAGCGCAGAACTCCACGCTCTGCGCCACCGGAACGTCCTCGTCCTGATCACCGTGCACGCAGATCACAGGCTTGCCGATGGGCACGAGCGCCGCGGGCGAAGCCTCCGCGAACTGCTCCTCGGTACACAGCTCCAACGCCCTGTGCGTGACGTGCTTCGTGAAGTCCAGCACCGCCGCCTGAGCCACTGCCCCGACCACTCGCGCACTGTGTTTGGCCGCCCACACAGCGAGATGGCCTCCAGCGCTATGTCCCAGCGTCACCACAGGCCCAAGGTCGACAGCGTCAATGGCAGCAAGAACATCCAGCCCTGTCTGCGGCCACCCACCCCCACCGCCAACACGCCGGTACTCAATGTTCCAAACAGCAAAGCCGTCGGCGACAAGCACTTCCGCAAGCGGCCGCCCCAGCTCCAACCCATACCGCTGGTGCCAAAAACCACCGTGAATGACGACAACAGCACCCTGAGTCGCACCCTCGGGAACGTAAAGCTCACCAAACTGACTGGGGTGACCACCGTAAGCAATCCGCTGCACGCACAGAACTTACAGAGAGAACAACAACGACACGGAAACGAACCGACACGGGAACCAGTGGGATAGGCCGCGATGGCGCGCCAGCGCCGAGCCGGCCGGGGGTCCGGGGGCGGAGCCCGCCGGCTGGGGTTTGCGGGGCTCGCCCCAAAAA
>NZ_VSRL01000356.1 GCF_012184385.1 Lentzea indica | reverse complement strand
CCGCCGCGAGCCTCGTTGGAGACGCGGCTGGCCGAGGTCGTCGCGACCCGTGCGGCGGCGTTGCAGGCGCACGGGGCCGAGTTGCCTCGTGCGAACAAGCGTTGCCACAGCGGTACTGGCAGGTGACGGCCTGACGCCCGAGCGGATGGTTCGTCGGGAGCAGGGGCAGCAGGCGGCGGCCCCGATCGGTGGGTGAGGACACGCAGGCCTCCGAGATCGGTCAGTGTGGGAACTGGCCGAACCTAAGAGCCGAACGAGTTCGCCTGTCGTCCACCAGGTGAACGACAGGCGAACACGCGCTACACCCGAACGATCACAGCACGCACGGTGATCAACCGATTTCACCCAGCTGACGACGACCTTCGCGCCACACCGCGACGACCGACGGCCGAGGTTGCGAGTTGCCCCCGTCCGGCCAGTGCGAAACCGGCTTGTCCGCAGTGGCGCCGTCGACCTCGCCGGGGTGCTGCACGCACACGGTGATGACCCTCTCGCCGATCACCGGACCGCACGTCTCACCGCCGCGCGGCACCGTGAGGAACAGCTTCAGGTGCCCGCGTTCCCGCCCTTCCAGCGGCACGCCGTAGAGGCCGTCGTTGAGCCCGTCGAGCTTGCCGTCGGCGTCCGTGGAGATCCACAGGTTCCCGTGACGGTCGAACGCCAGGTTGTCCGGACTGGAGATCGGGCTGACCTGCGACTTGTCGTAGCCGCCGAAGTACGTGCTGGGGTCGTCCGGGAAACCGCACACCAGGAACAGGTTCCAGGTGAACGTCAGTGCCAGCGCGTCGCCGCGGTGTTCGGTCAGCTCCAGCACCTGCCCGTGGCGGTTGTTCACCCTCGGGTTCGGCTCGGTCCCGCCTTCCTTGCCCGCGGCGCCGCGCTCGGTGTTGTTGGTGAGCGCGCAGTAGACGACGCCGGTGCGCGGGTGCGTCTGGATGTCCTCGGGACGGTCCATTTTGGTCGCACCGACCTTGTCCGCGGCGATCCGCGTGAAGACGTAGACCTCCTCTGCGGACATGCCCGGCACGAACGACTTCTTCCCGCTGGCCAACGGGATCCACTCGCCGGTGCCGTCGAACTTCCCGTCGCTGGGCAGCTTTCCCGAGCCGTCGATCTCCGACGCCGGGCTGTCGCCCTTGAACCGTCCGACGTAGAGCGTGCCGTCGTCGAGCAGCGTCATGTTGTGGCGGCGCGCGGCTTTGCTGTTGCCGCGCTTGACCTTGCCGTTCGAGATGAACTTGTAGACGTACTCGAACCGCTCGTCGTCACCGGAGTAAGCGACCACCCGGCCGTCGCCGGCGATGCGCACGTTCGCGGTCTCGTGCTTGAACCGGCCGAGCGCGGTGTGCTTGACCGGCGTGGAGTCCGGGTCGTTCGGGTCGAGCTCGATGACCCAGCCGAACCTGTTGACCTCGTTGGGTTCCTGCGCGAGGTCCCAGCGCTTGTCGAAGCGCTCCCACTTGCGCGTGGTCGCCGTGCCGGTGACGCCGTAGCGGGTCAGGCGCGGGTCGTTGCGGCCAGCGGCGTTGGCGAAGTACTGGTTGAAGTTCTCCTCGCCGGACAGGATCGTGCCCCACGGCGTGACGCCGCCCGCACAGTTGTTGATCGTGCCGAAGACCTTGCGCCCGGTGGGGTCGACCGAGGTCTTCAGCAGGTCGCTGCCTGCAGCAGGACCACGCATCTCGAACGCCGTGTTGAGGGTGATGCGCCGGTTGTACCTGCTGAACCTCGGCCTGTAGTGGCCGGAGAACAGCGAGCGCTTGATCATGAACACCGAGAGGCCGTGCGCGGCCCAGCCGATCTTCGCCTGTTCCTCGGTGGGGTTGTTCGGGTCGTAGCCGCGGAACATCAGCCGTTCGCTGGTGTACTCGTGGTTGGTGACCATGAGACCCGTCAGCTCCAACGGGTCCAGCGGCAGGATCGCGGCGAAGTCGCAGTTGAAGCCGAACTGCTTCTCCTGCTTCGCGGCGGTCTGGTTGTCGAAGTCGAACTCCGGCACGCCGGGGAAGAGCGGGTCACCCCAGCGGATCACGACCCCCTGCCGGTACCCCTCCGGGATGACGACCTCGTCCTTGGTGTTGACCTCGACGGGCTTGAAGTCGAGTCCCTTCGGCGGACGGTGGCCCTGGGCCTCTGGCTCAGCGGCGGCGGTCGTGGGCAGTGCGACCGTCGCGGCGGCAGCGACCACGGCACCAGCCTTGAGCGCGGTGCGGCGGCTCACCAGGTCGCCGAAGTACGGGTTGTCCGAGGTGTTCGGGACGTCGTGGAAGCACGCGTCCCCGCAGCGGTACTCGCAAGTCAGCGCTGCTCTGCCGATCCGATGGTTGGCTAGCGGCAGAGGAATCATGGTGGTGGCCTCCTACGGTCGGTGCGGGAACCGGCACCGACCGTATTCGCCCGTTCATGCTTTGTTAACCCACAAGTTGTTCGCCCGCGAGGACAGCTTCCGACGGAACGTCCCTTGTGTCCGTCCGGTTGAGCGTGAGCGGGTCGAGCAGGCCGATCTTCTGACGTTCCTCGCGAGTCCTTGGCCAGGAACGTTGCACAAAGGATCAGCGCGACAGCCCGATCCCCAGTGCGAGGTACGGTTCCGGTGTGGATGCGGTGATCTTCGACCTCGACGGCGTTCTGATCGACTCCGAGCAGGTGTGGGACGAGGTGCGCCAGGCGTTCGCCGCCGCGCACGGCGGCACCTGGACCCCTGAAGCGACCCGTGCCATGCAGGGGATGTCGACGCCGGAGTGGGGCGCGTACCTGGTGTCGGCGGTGGGCGTGCGGATGTCTGCCGCGGAGGCTTCGGCCGGTGTGATCGCCGAGATGGAGAAGGCCTATGCCGCGCACCTGCCGGTGATCCCAGGGGCAGTCGAGACGGTCCGGTCCGTCTCGTCTCGGTTCCCCGTCGCGATCGCTTCGTCCGCGCCGGCTGTGCTGATCAAGGTGTTCCTGGACGTCACCGGCCTGCCGGTGCCCGTCGCCGTGTCGTCGGAGGAGTGCGCCGCAGGCAAGCCGTCGCCCGACGTCTATCTGCTGGCGGCGTCGCGACTCGGCGTTGAACCTTCCTCTTGTTACGCCGTCGAGGACTCGACGAACGGGCTCAAGGCCGCGCTGGCTGCCGGGATGACCGTGCTCGCCGTGCCGAACCCGCACTTCCCACCGGCGGCCGACGTGCTGGCTCAGGTGCGGGTGCTGTCCTCGATCGCCGACCTGCCGGACGCGCTGGCGTAGCTGATCGCGGCCATGCCGATGGCGAGGCACGTGCAGGCGATGACGCCCTCCGGCCAGTAGATGTGGCTGTCGAGGAACAGGAAGCTGCCGAACAGCAGGAAAGCGGCTCCTGGAATCGCCTTGAGCCTGTGTTTGAGCAGCGCACACACGGCGATCGCGATGCTGGCCGCGAAGAAGCACCACGCGCCAACGGTTCCGAGCTGATTGCCGATCTTGAACAGGGGCGCGTCGGCGGGCGAGCGGCCGCCGTTGGCGATGGCCATCGCGCCACCACCGATGCCCGCCAACGCGTCGAGCGCGCCGTAGAAGACGACGTAGCCGAACGTGGCCGTGCGGCCGGCCCAGCGCACGATCTTCGGGGTGTCTTCGAGCAGAACCCATTGCGCGGCACCGAGCAGCGGGAAGATCACCGCCAGGATGACGTGCATGTCCTGCCACCACTGCGCGGTCGTCGCGTCGAGGTGGTGCGGGTGGGTCAGGCCGATGCCGGCGAGGACCAGGCCGGGGAGGGCGACGAGCAGGGTGCGCACCGGCCAGAACCTAGCGGAAGCGGGACTTTCGCTGAGACTCCGAACACACGAACGTGTCTGTCTCTGAACGGCCGCAGCTGCCTAGCGTGGCGCACATGACGCAACGAGTTGCTGTAGTCACCGGCACGGCGCAGGGCATGGGGCTGAGGATCGCGGACGTGCTGCGCGAGGACGGGTACGCCGTCGTCGGGTTCGACCAGCAGGAGAGCAAGGACGGGATCGTCGGCAACGTCGCCAGCGCCGCGGACGTTCAGCGGCTGACCGAGCACGTCGTCAGCACCTACGGGCGGGTGGACGTGCTGGTCAACAACGCGGGGATCGCCGGCATCGTGCCGTTCGAGGAGACGACGCTCGAGCAGTGGGAACGGATCATGGCGGTCAACCTGACCGGGCCGTTCCTGCTCACGCAGGCGCTGGGCAAGATCATGCTCGACCAGCGGAGCGGCAGCGTCATCAACATCGCGAGTGTCGCCGGGCTGCAGGGCGTGGCGGACCGGGCGGCGTACAACACGACCAAGCACGGGCTGATCGGGCTGACGCGCACCCTCAGCGTCGAGTGGGGTGGCCGCGGGATCAGGGTCAACGCCGTGTGCCCCGGCTGGGTCAAGACCGAGATGGACGTCGAGTCGCAGGCCGGCGGCTACTACGTCGACGAGGACATCACGAACCACGTGCCGGCGGGCAGGTTCGCGGTGCCGGACGACATCGCGCAGGCCGTGCGGTTCCTGGCCAGCGACAACGCCCGGTACATCAACGGCGTCGCACTGCCCGTCGACGGCGGGTGGACCGCGGACGGAAGCTGGCAGAACCTGCGGCTCTCGAAGCGCTGAACGGTGTCTGCAAGTACCACCAACAGCGAGTTGGTGGTACTTGCAGACGACCAGGAACTCAGGCCTCGCCGCGGATGAACGCCTCGACGGCCGCGTGAGCCTCGGAGTCCGAGTACTGCTCGGGCGGGGACTTCATGAAGTACGACGACGCCGAGAGGATCGGGCCGCCGATGCCCCGGTCGAGGGCGATCTTCGCCGCGCGGACCGCGTCGATGATGATGCCCGCGGAGTTCGGGGAGTCCCAGACCTCCAGCTTGTACTCGAGGTTCAGCGGCACGTCGCCGAACGCGCGGCCTTCCAGGCGCACGTAGGCCCACTTGCGGTCGTCGAGCCACGCCACGTAGTCCGACGGACCGATGTGGACGTTGTCCTTGCCGATGTCGCGGCTGAGCTGCGACGTCACGGACTGGGTCTTGGAGACCTTCTTGGACTCCAGGCGCTCCAGTTCCTTCATGTTGAGGAAGTCCATGTTGCCGCCCACGTTCAGCTGCATGGTGCGGTCGAGCTGGACGCCCCGGTCCTCGAAGAGCTTCGCCAGCACGCGGTGCGTGATGGTGGCGCCGACCTGCGACTTGATGTCGTCACCGACGATCGGCACGCCGGCAGCGCGGAACTTCTCCGCCCACTCCGGGTCCGACGCGATGAAGACCGGCAGGGCGTTGACGAACGCCACACCGGCGTCGATGGCGCACTGGGCGTAGAAGCGGTCCGCTTTCTCGGAGCCCACCGGCAGGTACGACACGAGGACGTCGACCTCGGCGTCGCGCAGCGCCTGCACGACGTCGACCGGCTCGAAGTCGGACTCCTCGATCGTCTCCCGGTAGAACCGGCCGAGACCGTCGAGGGTGTGCCCGCGCTGCACGACAACGCCCAGCGGCGGCACGTCCGCGATCTTGATCGTGTTGTTCTCGCTGGCCACGATCGCTTCGGCCAGGTCGACACCGACCTTCTTCGCGTCGACGTCGAACGCTGCGACGAACTCGACATCGCCCACGTGGTAGTCACCGAACTGCACGTGCATCAGGCCGGGCACGCGGGTGCTCGGGTCGGCGTCCCGGTAGTAGTGGACACCCTGCACCAGCGACGCCGCGCAGTTGCCAACCCCGACGATGGCCACTCGAACGGTGCGGCGGTTTTCGCCCATTGCCGAGTCCTCCTTGATCAACTATGAGTACTACTCGTCCTGCTCGGACTTTTCGTGCGCGATGAGCTCGTTGAGCCATCGCACCTCGCGCTCAGTGCTTTCCAGGCCCTGCCTGTGCAGCTCACGGGTGTAGCGGTCGATCTGCTCACCCGTGCGAGTGAGCCGCTCGCGTAGCCCCTCCCTGCGTTCTTCGACACACCGCCGCCGACCTTCCAGGATTCGCATCCTGATCTCGGCCGGCGTGCGCGAGAAGAACGCCAGGTGGACTCCGAACGAGTCGTCGTCCCAGGTCTGCGGCCCCGCGTTGGCGAGGAGATCGGCGAACCGCTCCTTGCCCTCCGGGGTCAGCTTGTAGACCTTGCGCGCCCGACGTCCCCAAGAAAGAGCCGACTCCTCCGGCCCCTCCTCCACGATCAGGCCCGCACGTTGGAGTCGCCGCAATGTTGGGTACAGCGATCCGTAGGAGAACGCGCGAAACGCTCCGAGCAGGTCATGCAAGCGCTTGCGCAGCTCGTAGCCGTGCATCGGCGCCTCGTGCAGCAGGCCGAGCAGCGCGAACTCGAACACGAGTCACCTCCTCGCACCTGCACCGATAGGTGAGGTGATTATATCGCTGCGATACATCGATCGCCCCCCTTCACTGTGGGATGTGGCACACCGTGATACCGCGCCGGACCCCGCTGCCCTGAACGGCCCATCATCGGAAAGCGGTCGGCACGTACTCTGGTGACGTGTTGACCCAACGGCAGGTGGTGGACTACTCGCTGCAGCGGCGTGCGCTGCTGGCGGAGGTCTACGCCGGTCGCACGGGCACCATGGAGGTCTGCGACGCGTCTCCGTACCTGCTGCGAGCTGCGAAGTTCCACGGGACGCAGACCCAGGTGCCCTGCCCGGTGTGCCGGAAGGAACCGCTCACGAACGTGTCGTGGGTCTACGGTGACGAGCTCAAGCACGCGACCGGCTCGGCGCGGACACCTGAAGAACTGGTGAAGATGGCAACGCTCTTCGACGAGTTCACGGTGTACGTCGTTGAAGTTTGTCGCACGTGCAGTTGGAACCACCTGGTGCAGTCATACGTCCTGGGGAAGCGTGGGCTGGAAAAGCCACGCAGGAGGACTGCGGCGGAATGATCCACAGGTGACACTGCTCCGAATGAAGTACGACCACCGAACCGTGTGCTGATGCACGCCGGTCTGGGAGGCCTTTTCACGTGAACGACCAGCATGATGACCGGCAGCGCGGAGGCGAGCCGCAGTGGCCGACCGGGGACGACCCGGACGGCGGCGGCACGAGGCGCGATGTCCCGAATCAGCCACGACCGGGAACCCCACCCGGCGGTTTCGCGCGCCCTCCTCAGGGTGGCACGCCACCCGGTGGTTTCCCACAGCAGCAGCCCCCACGCCGCCCGAACGGACCAGGCGGACCTCAGGGCGCTCCCGGTGGGCCTGGAGGCCCTCAGGGCGGTCCAGGGCGTCCGCAGGGACCCGTGAACGGTCCCGGCGTCCCTCAGGGCGGACCCGGCGGCCGTCCCCCGACGCCTCCCGGTGGCATGCCGATGGCACCGCCTCCCGGTGGCCG
>NZ_VSRL01000355.1 GCF_012184385.1 Lentzea indica | reverse complement strand
CTTCCGCCGTCGCCGCCGCGGAAGAAGCGGCGCCGGCCTTGGCGGCGCACGCCTGCTATGCCGACTTCACCAGCGCGGCACCGGAAACCAAGCGTGAGATCGCGCGGACGGTGCGCGTGGCGATGGCCGACGTGGCGGTGCTCGCTCCGGTGCCCCGGCAGGGTGCGGCCACCCCGCTGCTCGTGTCCGGTCCAGGTGCCGGCCGCGTCGCGCAGCTCTTCCTGGCGCTCGGAGCCGAGGTGGAGGTGCTGGAGGCACCTGCGGGAGCTGCCGCCGAACGCAAACTGCTGCGCTCGGTCTTCATGAAAGGACTGGCGGCGACCGTCCTGGAGGCGGTCGCGGCAGGTGAGGCGGCGGGGTGTGAGCAGTGGGTGCGCGACCAGATCGCGCGCGAACTGGGCGGGCATGCCCTGGTGGATCGGCTGATCACCGGCACCACAGCACATGCCGCCCGCCGCAGGCACGAGATGACGGCGGCCCGCGACCACCTCGCCGCACTCGGCACGCCCACCGCGATCAGCGACGCCACCCTCGCCTGGCTGACCAGGCTGGACCGGCCCTGAGCAAGGAGCACAGATGTCAGACACGACCGACAAAGGCAGTCTGCTGGTCGTCAGCGCGCACGCCGGCGACTTCGTGTGGCGGGCCGGTGGGGCCATTGCGCTGGCCGCGGAGCGCGGTGACCGGGTCACCGTGGTCTGCCTGAGCTACGGCGAACGTGGTGAGTCCGCGAAGGCCTGGAGGGAGGGGCACACGCTGGAGGGGATCAAGGTGATTCGCGCGCGGGAGGCGCAGAACGCGGCTGCCGCGCTCGGTGCGGAGGTGCGGTTCCTCGACGCCGGCGACTACCCGCTGGTCGAGTCCCACGACCTGGTCGACGAACTGGTTCACGTGTATCGGGAAGTGGCGCCGACCGTGGTGCTCACGCACACGCTGGCCGATCCGTACAACGGCGACCACCCGGCGGCGGCACGGATGGCCCTGCAAGCCCGAGTGCTGGCGCAGGCGGTGGGTTACGACGCGCCCGGCGAGCCGCTGGGCGCTCCGCCGGTGTTCTTCTTCGAACCGCACCAGCCGGAGCAGTGCGACTTCCGGCCGGACGTGCTGCTGGACATCACGCCGGTGTTCGACCGCAAGCGCAAGGCGATGGAGTGCCTGCCCGCGCAGCAGCACATGTGGGACTACTACACAGACCTCGCCAAACGGCGTGGCGTGCAGCTCAAGCGCAACGCCGGACCGAACCTCGGCCTGCCGCACACCACGATGGGCGAGGCTTACGCACGGGTCTATCCGCAGGTCACCGGAGCGCTGGCATGAGGGGCGTGATCATCACCGGCCCGCCGAAGGCCGACCTCGCCGAGGTGGACGTCCTGGCAGGGCTCGGCGTCGCGACCGTGCACGAGGCCATGGGGCGCAAGGGAAGTCTTGGGTCGAGACTGCGGCCGATCCAGCAGGGCGCTGCCATCGGCGGCACCGCCGTGACCGCGCTGTGCTGGCCCGGTGACAACCTGATGATCCACGCCGCCGTGGAGCAGTGCGGGCCGGGCGACGTGCTGGTGGTCTCCACCACGAGTCCTTCGCGCGACGGCCTGTTCGGTGAGCTGTTCGCCACCGCCCTGCGGCGCCGGGGTGTCCGCGGCCTCGTGATCAACGCAGGCGTCCGTGACGTGAAGGCGTTGCGGGACATGGGCTTTGCGGTGTGGTCGGCCGCGGTCAGCGCGCAGGGCACTGTCAAGGCGACCGCGGGATCGGTCAACGTGCCGCTGGTCGTCGAGGGGGAGGTCATCCGGCCCGGTGACGCGGTGCTGGCCGATGACGACGGCGTCGTGTGCGTGCCCCGTGAGCAGGTCTCCACGACCGTGTCCGCCGCACGGGCCAGGACGGAGAAGGAGGCCGCGGCCCGCGCCGCATTCGAAGCCGGTGAACTGGGACTGGACCGCTACGGGCTGAGGGAGACGCTGAGCACTCTGGGCGTGGAGTACCTCACCTTCGAGGAGTACGAGAAGCGGAGCGGAACATGACGGACGAGGGCGTGCGCTGCGCGTTGATGCGCGGCGGCACGTCCAAAGGTGCTTTCTTCCTCGCTGACGACCTGCCGGCCGACCCGCGGGCCCGCGACGACCTGCTGTTGCGCATCATGGGCACGCCAGATCCCCGCCAGATCGACGGTGTCGGTGGCGCACATCCGTTGACCAGCAAGGTCGCCATCGTGTCGCCCGCGGACGGCCCGGACCGCGACCTCGACTACCTGTTCCTGCAGCTCGGCGTCGACACCCCCACCGTGTCCGATCGGCAGACCTGCGGCAACCTCCTCGCCGCGGTGGGCCAGTTCGCCGTCGCGCGCGGTCTG
Organism: Lentzea indica; assembly: GCF_012184385.1. GTDB lineage: Bacteria > Actinomycetota > Actinomycetes > Mycobacteriales > Pseudonocardiaceae > Lentzea > Lentzea indica. Next base: position 4,960 of record NZ_VSRL01000355.1, on the reverse strand, counting down.
TTGCCCGCCGGCCCGGACCACACGACGGCACGGGTGCGGATGACCAACACCGGCGGCCTCGCCACGACGACCTTCCCCACCCCTGGCGGCCGCGTGGATCCTCGTGGCACCACGGCCATCTCCGGTGTGCCCGGTACGGCCGCCGCCGTGCAGCTCGACTTCGCGGACACGGAGGGCTCTGCCGGTCACGGCCTGCTGCCCACCGGACAGGTGCGCAACGTCATCGACGGCGTCGAAGTCACGTGCGTCGACAACGGGATGCCCGTCGTCGTCGCTCGTGCCGCCGACTTGGGTATCACCGGGTACGAGACGGTCGAGGAGCTGGCCGCTCTTGGCCCGCGCGTGGAGTCGTTGCGCACCAAGGCGGGCAAGCTGATGGGGCTCGGTGACGTCAGCGCGACATCGGTACCCAAGACGACACTCGTCGCGCCACCGCGGACCGGCGGCGCGATCTGCACCAGGACGTTCATCCCCGTCCGGCCGCACACCTCGATCGGCGTGCTGGGTGCGGTCAGCGTCGTGACCGCGCTGCTGATGCCCGGCGCGGTGGGCCACGACCTGCTCAGCCCGCACGACCCCGTCGAAGTCGAACATCCCACCGGCAAGCTGGCCGTCACCGTCGAACTCGACGGACCGCGAGTGCGGCGGGCAGGAGTCATCCGCACCGCCCGGATGTTGTTCGACGGCACCGTTTTCCCCCGCCCGACCGACTGAGAGGCACCGATGTCCAACTCGCTGGGCCACGAGGTCGCCCACCTGGGCCATGTCGAGCTGTTCACCCCGCGTCCGCAGGAGAGCCTGGACTTCTTCGTCCGCGTGCTCGGCCTGACCGAGAACGGCACCGACGGCGACTCGGTCTACCTGCGCACGTGGGACGACTACGAGCACCACAGCCTCAAGCTGACCGCGGCCGCCACTTCCGGCGTGGGCCGCACCGCGCTGCGTGCCTCCAGCCCCGAGGCGCTGGCCCGGCGCGTGGCCGCCATCGAGGCACGAGGCCTGGGCGTGGGCTGGACCGACGGCGACACCGGTGTCGGGCCGACGTACCTGTTCCGCGACCCCGACGGGCACGAGATGGAGCTCTACTGGGAAACCGAGTGGTACCAGCCGCCGGAGCACTTGCGGCCCGCGCTCAAGAACCAGGCACAGGCCTACCCCGGCCGGGGCGTGGGAGTGCGGAGGCTCGACCACGTGAACTACCTCGCGCAGAGCGCGGAGAGCAACGGGCGGTTCGTCTACGACACCCTTGGTGGCCGGGTGACCGAACAGATCATGCTCGACACCGGCGTGATCTCCGCGCAGTGGACGCATTTCGGGCAGAAGTCCTACGACCTGGTCTACACCGACGACTGGACCGGCTCCAGTGGACGGTTGCACCACATCGCCTTCGCCACCGACACCCGTGAGGACATCCTGCGCGCCGCCGACATCGCGCTGGAGAACGAGGTCTTCATCGAGACGGGGCCGCACAAACACGCGATCCAGCAGACGTTCTTCCTCTACCTCTACGAACCCGGAGGCAACCGGATCGAGCTGTGCAACCCGACCGGGCGGCTGATCTTCGCCCCCGACTGGGAACCCGTCACGTGGACGCAGGCCGAGCGCGCCAAGGGACAGGCGTGGGGGCTCAAGACGATCGAGTCGTTCCACACCCACGGCACCCCGCCGGTCTAAATTGGTCACGACCAAAGGGGCTAGGGGGTGAGGATGGTCGTAGACGCCATCCGTGGCGCGATCATCAGCGGTGACTTCTCCCCCGGCCAACGCCTGGTCGAGGCAGAGCTGACCGAGCAGTTCGGCGCGAGCCGTGCCGCCGTGCGCGACGCGCTCGTGCAGCTCGCCGGCGAAGGGCTGGTCGAGCGCATCCAGAACCGCGGTGCTCGTGTGCGTGCCGTGTCACTCGAGGAAGCCGTCGAGATCACGGAGATCCGCATGGCGCTGGAAGGTCTGTGCGCGGCCAAGGCGGCCGGGCGCGCCACCGAACGCGACCACGCCGAGCTGCGCGAGATCGGCGAGCGGATGCGGGACGCCGTCAGCTCGGGTGACGTCTTCGGATACTCGGGCCTCAACAAGGAACTGCACGCGCTCCTGCTGACGATCAGCGGCCAGCGCACCGCGCGCGCCGTGCTCGATCGCCTGCGCGGGCAGAACGTCCGCCACCAGTTCCGCCTCGCCACCCAGCCCGGCCGTCCGCAGATCTCGTTGCCGGAACACCTGGCGATCATCGACGCCGTGTGCGCGGGTGACGCCGAGGCCGCGGAACAGGCCATGCGTGCCCACCTGCGCAGTGTCCTCGACGCACTTCCGCTGGCACAACCATGAGGGTGAAGCTGGTCGACCCGAAAACGGCATCACCTCGTCCGGTCATGACCGTGCGGGGTGTTGTCGCGAGGCACTCAACGAAGTCCTGCCAGTGCTCTGACCACGAACCTTGGCCGGGATGAGGTTGTGGTTGGTGATCGTGTGGGTGCCAGAATGAGGACGGTGAGCGTCGGCGCGGAGATCGAGCTGAGTGCGGTGGAGGCGCGGGGCGTCGCACTCGCTGCCCAGGGCATGGGCCGACGGCGACCGGGCGGCCGGATCGACGCCCGCCGCCTGCGGCGTGCGATCGACGACGTCGGCCTGCTGCAGCTGGACTCTGTCAACGTCCTGTGCCGCTCCCATTACCTGTCGCTCTTCTCCCGGCTCGGCCCCTACCCGCGAGCCACCCTCGACCGCCTGGCCTCGCATGCTGACACCGGCGCAGGACCCGCAACGCGGGCCGGGCGCGACCGCGTCCTGTTCGAGTACTGGGGGCACGAAGCTTCACTGCTGCCGGTCGAGCTGCAGCCGCTGCTGCGCTGGCGGATGGCACGGGCGGAGAAGCTCACCGAGAAACCGGCCCGCCTCCTGGCCGCCGAGAAGCCCGAGCTGCTCGAGTCGGTTCTGCGCACGGTGCGCGAGCGGGGCCCGATCCGTGCCGCCGAGCTCGCCACGCCGGTGCGCAAGCCCGGAAACCGGTGGTACAACTGGAGCGAGGCCAAGATCGCGCTCGATTACCTCTTTTTCGCCGGCCGCGTCTGCGCCGCGCACCGCGTCCGCTTCGAGCGCCGTTACGACCTTCCCGAGCGGGTGTTGCCCAAGGCCGTTCTCGACGCCCCGACCCCGTCCGAGGACGAGGCGCAGCGTCAGCTGCTACTGATCGCGGCGGCACGCCTCGGCGTCGCGACCGAACCCGATCTTGGTGACTACTTCCGCCTGCCGCGGAAGGAGTCTCAGGCACGCCTGGCCGAGTTGGTCGAGGGCGGCGCCCTCACCCCGACCCGAGTCGAGGGCTGGAGCGCCCCTGCCTACGTCACAACAGGACGGCTCCCAACGCCCGCGCGCAAGGCGCGCGCCCTGCTGACGCCCTTCGATCCGCTGGTCTGGTCGCGGCCGCGCACCGAGCGGATCTTCGGCTTCCGCCACCGGATCGAGCTCTACACGCCGGTGGCCAAGCGGCTCCACGGTTATTACGTGCTTCCGTTCCTCCTCGGCGACAGCCTTGTGGCGCGGATCGATGTCAAGAGCGACCGCGGTGCGGGGGTCCTGCGGGTGCTCGGCGCATTCGCCGAGCCGGGGGCTGATCCCGGCGCGGTCGCTCTGGAGCTGGCGGACGAGCTGCGGCTGCTCGCCGGCTGGCTTGAGCTCGAACACGTCTCAGTGGCGAGGAAAGGCAACCTCGCCAGGAACCTGGCCAAGGCAGTTGCCGCCGTCCGGGGCTGTCGCTAGTGCTGTGACCACATCGACGAACTCCTCACCTGAGCGGACCCCGCTGGCCGCACGCACCCACCACCGTGCAGCGGTATCACGAGGCGGTGGACAGCGGAGTGAAGTTCTCGATGTAGAACGACAGAACGCTCAGAGTGATCACGACCGCCAGCGCGATGAAGTCGGTCCTCTTCGGCCGCGCGGGCGACGCCGAGATCTGCCCTGAACCACCACGAGCAGTGATCGCGTCGCCCATCTCGTCGGCGCGTCGCAGCGACACCGTCATCACGGCGGCCATCACGTCGACGAGATCCGTGGTTCGCCTGCGGTAGTTCTCCCGCCAGGTGGTGGCCTCGGCCGCGCGAGGCCGCAGCCTGCGGGCGGCGAACAACACGCGGAACTCCTGGAGCAGCATCGGGAACGCCCGTAGCGACAGGGCCAGCGTCACGGCCCAGTCGTCGACGGGCACGCGCAACTGTTTGAGCGGCCTGCCCAGCTTCGCCACCGCCGGCGCGATGTCGGCGACGTTGGTGGTCCACGACACCAGTGAGCACGCTCCCAGCATCACGACGGCGACCATCAACAGCTGCAGGTAGCTGAGCAGGCCGCCCAGACCGAACGTGACCGGTCCCAGCACGAGGTTCGGGGCCCCACCGGCGAAGGCGGCCACCACGGTACCGACGGACAGCAGGATCCACAGCCAGCGCGGCATCGTGGGCAACGCGTTCCAGGACACCCCCGCCAGCCGGGCGACGGCCAACAGGAACGCCGTGACCAGCGCCATCGAGACCCAGCCGGGAGCCAGCGCCATCGGCACCGCGATCAGGCCGATGGCGACCATCTTGGTGCCCGCCCAGAGTTCGTGCACCGGCGAGGTGCCGGGGACCGGCCGCAGCAGGACCACCGGCCGGGTCTGCCTGGGCGGGGTGGTCGGCATGGTCGCGGTGGTCACAGCGCTCCTCCGGTCGCGGTCGCGGGCGTCAGAGCACCCTTGTGCAGGTACAGCGTGCGGGGGCAGAGCTCCTCGAGCCCGGAGAAGTCGTGCGAGATGACGATCACGGTGAGCCCGGTGGTGCGGCGCAGGTCAGCGAGCAGTGCCAGCAAACCGCGGCTGCTCGCGGCGTCCAGCCCGGCCAGCGGTTCGTCGAGGATGATCGCGCGAGGGCCGCGGGCGAGCAGCCCGGCGAGCACCACGCGGCGCATCTGACCACCGCTGAGCTGGTCGACCGGC
>NZ_VSRL01000354.1 GCF_012184385.1 Lentzea indica | reverse complement strand
CAGAGCTGCTTTCCGCCCTCCCCGGCGTTCCCCAGGTCAGACTGCTCCCAGCTTCACCCAGCCGCTGCGACGACCAGGCGGCAAGGGCCTCTCACCCTCACTCGAACATCAAGCGCCTCGTGGCGCACCTCATGGAGATAGAACAAGCAATCCGGCCGACTGCGGCGCTGCAGAACTGTCTGCCGATCCATGCGGAACTGGACAACGGCCGGGATTCGCTCCTCAGCGACGAACCCGCCGAGTCGGTAGAGGGCATCGGCGTACTCCGGCGTCTGCACCAGCCCAGGCACCGTTCGCACGTCGTAGCTGGTGATCGTCTTGGCAGTGGACTCAGCGAAAGCGAGCGTTCGCAGGTTGCCTGACACCTGCACGATGTACTCGTCGAACGCATCCTTGTACTGGCGGCGAAAATCCTCGAAGAAGTCGATGTCCTTGCCGCACATCGTCAGGAACTGCACCAGGTCGATCTCGCTGGCGCGTGCCTTGCCCTTCTCGATGTTGGTCACCTTGCTCGGGTGCCAGCCCAGCCGCATGGCCATCTGGGCGCCGCCCAGGTCGGTGCAGGCCTCCCGAAGCCGGCGCAGCTCGTCACCCAATGCCCTGCTGCACGCCGTCGCTGTGATCACAGTCATAGACCCCGACGCTAGGGCTTGCCCCAGCTCCAATGAACAGGCTCGTTCGGGTGAAAACCTCTACGCAAGGCGCGTGATGTCGACCGTCACCTCCAGCGCGGTCGCCGCCCCACCCGAGTAAATCCCCTTCAACGGCGCCACATCCGCGTAGTCACGTCCCAGCGCCACCCACACGTGCCGAGGCCCGACCGGCATCGCGTTGGTCGGGTCGTACCCCCACCACCCACCGGTCCACGCCTCGATCCACGCGTGCGACTCGCCGCGCACCGTCTCTCGCAGCGCACCATCTTTCTTCGTGTGCAGGTAACCGGACACATAGCGCGCCGGGATGCCCATGCCGCGCAACAACACCAACGACAGGTGCGCGAAGTCCTGGCAGACGCCCTTGCGTTCCTGCCACGCGTCAACGGCCGAGCTGTGCACGCCAGTGGAGCCCGGCTGGTACTTGAGCTGCTCCCACACCCAGTGCGAGGCGGCCAGCACTGCGTCCGACGGCGAATTGCCCCTCTTCAGCTCGCGCGCCTTGGCCAGCAGCTCGCGATTGCGCGGCGTGTAGCGGGTGGGCTCCAGGAACTCCGTGTAGCGGTCAACGAGGTTCTCCTCGCGCATGTCCGCCCACGTGCCAGTGGTGATCGGCTCAATCTCTGCGCTGGTCTCGACGACCGACGACGCGACGACCTTCAGCTCCGTGTGTGGTGCATGCAGGTCGAACGACGTGACCTCGGTGCCCCAGTAGTCCGTGTAACGGTAGGCGCGAGTGGCTGGATTCGTTTCAACGCGCGAGACGACGACGTTCTGCCGTCGGTCACCACGTGGTGTCAGCCGCGCCTCGTTGTATGACTGCACGACCGGTGCCTCGTACACATAACCCGTCGTGTGCACGACACGTACACGCCAGCTCATGGTCAGCCCACCTCGGTGTTCGTCCAGGCGACCCACGGCGCCACGTGGAAGTACTGCTGTGACACGGCCTCGCCGACGTCACGGACCGTTTTCTGCAGTGCCGCAAGACGTTTCGGCAGGTCGTCGAGCAGGTCGTGCGGCCGCAGGAACTCCAGCTCACTCCGCGCCTTGCCGAGCAACCTGAGCGCCTCTGCCCGTGCGCCGACGCGAACCGACGGCTGGTTCTCCAGCTGTTCCAGGCACGACTCGGCCTGGCGCAGCGCGTGGAACACCGAACGCGGGAACAGCCTGTCCAGCAACAGGAACTGCACCACCCGCGACGCGTCGAGCGCACCCCGATAGGTCCGGAGATACGTGTCGTGCGCGCCGGCCGAACGCAGCACCGTGACCCAGCCGGGAGACGACGCCCGGTCGCCGACACGGGCCAGCAGCAGCCGAACGATCATGTCGACACGTTCAACGGAACGCCCGAGCACGAGGAAGCGCCAGCCGTCGTCGCGCGACATCGTGGAGTCGGCCAGCCCCGCGAACATCGCCGCACGTTCCTCCACGAAGGAGAAGAACGCGTGCGGCCCCATCGTGCGCGCGTAACGCTGCCGCTCGGCGACGGCGTTCCACATCGCGTTGAGGCACTCCCACATTTCGGTCGACACGACCTCGCGAGCACCACGCGTGTTCTCACGCGCGCTGTTGACCGAGGCAACGATCGAACTGGGGTTGTCCTTGTTGTAGGCCACCAGCTCCGTCAGCGACCACACGTCGAACTGCTCCGCGCCGACCGGCGGCTTGATGCCCAGAACGGTCAGCAGCTGCCGTGACGTCGCGTCCGGGTCGACCGTCGCGTCCTCCAGCAGCTGGTGGACCGAGACGTCGAGGATGCGCGCCGTGTCGTCCGCCCGTTCGACGTAGCGGCCGATCCAGTACAGCGACTCCGCGTTGCGTGCCAGCATTCGCGCGCCTCCTTACTGCTGTTGTTGCTGTTGCTGGGACGTCGTCAGCTCCGGTCCTTGCTCGGCCGCCGTCGACTCCATTTCGGACGGACCCGCCAGCCCTGGCTCCGCCAGCTCACGCTCCACAGTGGACGACTTCGGCGCGAGCACCCAGGTGTCCTTGGAACCGCCACCCTGCGAGGAGTTCACGATCAGGCTGCCCTCCGGCAACGCCACGCGGGTCAGCCCACCGGGCAACACGAAGATGAAGTTGCCGTCGTTCACCGCGAACGGCCTCAGGTCGACGTGCCGCGGCGCCAGCTTGTCCCCGATCTTCGTCGGCACCGTCGACAGCTGCACCACGGGCTGCGCGATCCAGCCACGCGGGTTGCTCTTGATCCGCTTGCGCAACGAGTTCAGCTCTTTCGCGGTCGCATCCGGCCCGAACACGATGCCGTACCCGCCAGACCCCTCGACCGGCTTGACCACCAACTCGTCGAGCTTGTCGAACACGTGCGCCCGCTCGTCCCCCAGCCAGCACCGGAACGTGTCGACGTTGGGCAACAGCGGCTTCTCGTTGAGGTAGTACTGCACGATCTCCGGCAGGTAGGTGTAGACGAGCTTGTCGTCCGCCACCCCGTTGCCGACCGCGTTGGCGATGACCACGTTGCCCGCTCTCGCCGCGTTCAGCACTCCCGCGATGCCCAGCACGGAGTCCGGCCGGAAGTGCACGGGATCCAGGAAGTCGTCGTCGATGCGCCGGTAAACGACGTCGACCTGCCGCTCGCCCTCGGTCGTGCGGAGGTACACGAAGTTGTCGCGGCAGAACAGGTCCCTGCCCTCAACCAGCTCCACACCCATCTGCCGCGCCAGCAACGAGTGCTCGAAGTACGCCGAGTTCGCCAGACCAGGCGTCAGCACGACAACGTTCGGATCCGCCGCGTTGGGCGCCGCCGCGTTCCGCAGAGCCCTCAGCAGATGCACCGCGTAGTCGCCCACCGCGCGCACGCGATGCCGCGCGAACAGGTCCGGGAACACGCGCGCCATCGTCCTGCGGTTCTCCATGACGTAGGAGACGCCGGACGGGCACCGGAGATTGTCCTCGAGGACCCGGAACGTCCCCTGCTCGTCCCTGACGAGGTCGACACCCGCGACGTGGATGCGCACCCCGTTCGGCGGGTTGATGAGGGCCGCCTCGCGGTGGAAGTGCTCGCAGCTCGTGATGAGACGCCGCGGCAACACTCCATCCCGGACGATCTGCGCGTCGCCGTAGATGTCCGCGAGGAACATCTCCAGCGCCCGCACCCGCTGCACGATTCCTTTCTCGAGCTTCGACCACTCACTCGCAGTGATGATGCGAGGGATGAGATCCAGGGGGAACGGCCGTTCCTGACCGCTCAGCGAAAACGTGATGCCCTGGTCCACAAACGCCCTGCCGAGGGCTTCACTTCGCGCGTTCAGCTCGTTGACCTGCGACGGAGCGACCGACTCGTACAGCGCGCGATAGGCCGATCGCACACCGCTGTCGGTGGAGAACATCTCGTCGTAGGCGCCGGCGTGCGCCCGTTGAGGATTCAGATAGCCGTTGAACAGCTCACCGAGCCTCGGCGTGGTGACCGTGCGGCTGCGGCGCAGTCCTGAGGTGCGGGCTCGGCGTTCCATGGTCCACATCTTCACCCTGTTTGTGCTGCTTTTGCACTAGTCAGACCAGAAGAAACCTCCCGGAAACAGAAATCGGTAGGTTGCTGACGTTGCCGAAGTTCGTCACCGGGGGTCCCGATGAGCAGTGCGTCCACCGAGCCTCGCGAGGCAGTGCTGGAACGCGAGATCCGGCTTGGCGGGCCGCCCCTCGATCTGCAGCGTCGCATCCACTGGGACGGGCAGCTCAAAGTCCTGCTCGACATCAACGACATGGCGATCGTGATCAACCCCGAGTCGGGCGAGGACGAGGTTTACCAACCCGACTCCGGCCTGTGGGTCCGCGCGTGCGGAACCGCTGTGCCGATCCCCGGCGGCGTCGCCGTGACCGACGGCTCCACCATCCAGGTGCGTCGTGGCCGCCCCACTCGGGTGTCCAACTGGCGCGGGCATTCGACACCGATCAACGTGCTGATGGCGGCTCCTGGTCCGATGATCGTGTCCGCGAGCCGTGGCGATGGCATTCGGTTCTGGGACGCCGAGAGCGGGGAACAGGTCCGTATCGCCCTGGTGAATGACGACACGACGGACCTGTCGTGGTACATCGGCCTTGACGGCAGGGTGCGGGTCGCGTCCGCCGGGCAGGGAGGTGTGCTCCGCATCTGGGATCCACAACTTCCCGCGCCCGCGCTCGTGCACCTCACCAAGCAGGTGCACACCCGCGGTTTCAGCGACCGTGTGGCGAACTGGGACCTGCTGGACCGGCGGGCGCTCATCGACACGCTGGCCGAGACACTCCGGCCCGACTTCTTCGGCACGGGACCGACAGTGCTCACGGTGGAAGGCCCGTGGGGCTCCGGTAAGAGCTCGCTCATGGAACTGGTCAAAGCCGAGCTGTCAGACCCGGCACCGGCCGACTCGTCGAGCAAACGACTCACGGTCGCGCGGGCGGACAGGCTGTTGCGCCGCGACCGGCGAGAGAAGTCCACAGAGGAACCGAGGCCCAAGCACGCCGTGGTCGCCGGGTTCAACCCGTGGCGACACCAGTCGAGTGAACAGGTCTGGGCCGGCCTCGCCAGAGCCATCACGGACACGGCGATGCGGGCGATGTTCGGCGACGACCGCGCCGCGTGCGAGCGCTACTGGTTCACTCGCAACGTCGAACGCGTCGACCGCAGGCACGTCCTGCGCGAGCTGCGCAAACGCATCCTGTCGCCGTTGCTGGCACTCGGCGTGCTCGGATTCGGTGTATCCCTGCTGGCCGCGGTCACGAAGCTGACCGCGCCGTCCTGGTGGCTCGTCGCCATCCCGGCGGCGCCGTTGGTCTGCGGCATCGTGCAGACCGCGTGGCGGCACTACCGCACTCCCGCGTCCCGCTACCTGCCGGGCGAGCTCTTCGCCGGACCGGCGCTGAGCGAGCCGACCGATCCGTCCGTTCACGACCCCTACTACCACGCCAGAAGCGGCTACCTGTACCTGGTGCAGCACGACATCGCCGAGTTGCTGACCGATCTGGCCCACCACGGCGAGCAGCTGGTCGTGATGATCGACGACCTCGACCGCTGCACGCCCCGCACCACGGCGGAGGTCTTCGAGGCGATCAACGTCTTCCTGTCGGACACGTTCCCGCGCACCAGGTTCGTGCTCGGACTCGACCCGATCGTGGTCGCGTCGCACATCGACCACGCCTATCGGGAACTGGCCGACGCCAAGGTCGTCACCCACCCGGACGACCCGAGTCCGGGCTGGACGTTCCTGCGCAAGCTCGTCCAACTACCTGTCCGCGTGCCCCGCATGACCGCTGACAAGGTCGACCGCGTCCTCAGAGCCCAGCTGGGTGCGGTGCACAACGACGAGAAGCACGTGAGAGTATCCGAATACGATCCGCCTCCTGCTATTCCGGACCCGCAGCTACCGGCGCCATACAGCGTCGCCGACAGCCTCGTCATCCAGATCGAGCAGCATCCGCAGGTCCGCGAGTACCTGCGACAGCGCCTCGTCGCACAGCCGGAACACACCGTCCGCGAAGAGAAACGCCTGATCAACGTCTGGCAGTTCTACCTGCGCGTGCTCGCGTCCTCCGACATCGATCAGGCCTGTCACCTGGTGGTCCTCGCCGAGATCGTCACCCGTTGGCCTGCCTACCAGCACCTGCTGCGCGGCAACTGGCAGACGCTCGCCGACGCCGTCACCGACGACCTGGCCTGGGGTACGGCGATCGCGAAGATCGGGTTCAAGTACCCGGATCGCCAGGCCGCCGAGAACCTGCGAACGGTGCTCGCCGGCTGCGATGCGCAAGCGGTTGCGGGGCTGGCGAACAGGTTGTTCTAGAGGCGGACCTTCAGGACGCTGCCCGAGGCGTGGGTGACGAACATCGTCTTCGTGCCTGGGAGGAAGCGCGCGGCCGTCGGGTTCTTCAGGCCGGTGAGCAGGACGCAGCGGGCGCCGGTCCACGGGTCGACCTTGATGAGTTCGCCGCTGGTGTATGCGGTGACGTAGAGCTTGCCGTCCGGGCCGACGGCGAGGTCGTCGAGGTTCTTGTCGGGGGCACCCAGTTCGATGCGGGTCTGGCGGTCGCCGGTGATGCGGACGACTGTCGACTTCGGGTCGAACACCAAGGTCGTGAAGACGGTGTTGCCGATGGTGGCGACGCCGTTCGACAGGGGCAGGTCGATGCGGCGGACGAGCGTGCCGCGGCGGTCGAACTCGGCGAGGCCGACGAACGGGTCGGCGACGTAGAGGTGGCCGCGGGCGTCGAACTCGGCGCCGTTCGCGGAGCTGAGCGTGTCGCCGCCGACCCAGACCTCGGGTTTGGGCTTCAGGCGGACGACTCCGGACGGCTGGTCGCGCGTTTCGGGGCTGTCGTTGCCGAAGTTGGCGTACAGGCCGCCTGGGCCCTGGCGGATGGCGCCGGGTGCGCGGAGGTTGATGGACCGGAGGAAGGTGCCGTCGAGGCGGTACTGCTCGACGCGGTTGCCGGTCAGGTTCGAGAGCCAGACCGTGTTGCCGTCGAACTCCAGGTTCTCGTACCAGTCGGTGCCGGTGTGGAACGTGCTGACGGCCGGCGTCGGGCAGCGGATCGGTGAGGCTTGGGCCGGGATCGCGGTGATGGACAGGACGAGGCACAACAGCGCGAGGATCCTCATGCCTCGACGCTAGGGACAGGGGTGGGCGGGGCGCATCGTCCTTTCCGCCCAACGGACCGCTCGCAGGCTGAACGTGAAAAAGCCCTGCGGGGAGCGCTTGTGGCGCTCAACCCGCAGGGCAAATTATGTTCGGCGGCGACCTACTCTCCCACACCGTAACCAGTGCAGTACCAT
>NZ_VSRL01000353.1 GCF_012184385.1 Lentzea indica | reverse complement strand
GGCGGTCGCGAAGCTCACGTCCGGCCGCGGCGCCGACGGTGTCGTGGAGACCACCGGCAACGCCGGTGTGCTCGGCACGGCGATCTCCTGCCTCGCGAGCCGCGGCACCGCGGTGATCGTCGGCGCACCCGCGTTCGGCACGCAGGTGCCCGTCGACGTGAACTTCATGCTGCCCGGCCGCACCGTCGTCGGGCTCACCATGGGCGACGCGGAGACGCAGTCGCTGATCCCGACGCTCGTCGAGCTCGTCACCACCGGCCGGATGCCGATCGACAAGCTGGTCACCCACTACGCCTTCGGGGACATCCAGCAGGCGATCGCGGACGTGCTGTCGGGCGTGACGATCAAACCGGTGCTGCGGGTGTGAAGTGACCTCATCGAGCATCGGCCCTGCCGACACCGGGCTCGGCAGCTGGCCGTCGCGGCGGGCCCGCATCTCACCGCACCGCACCGCACTCGTGCAGGCGGACAGGACGCTGACCTATGCCGGGCTCGCGCATCGGGTCGACCGGCTGGCCGCCGCGCTCACGAGGCTCGGGGTGCGGCGCGGCGACCGGGTCGCCTACCTCGGCGTCAACGACATCACGGTGTTCGAGACGTTGTTCGCCACCGCGCTGTGCGGGGCGATCTTCGTGCCGCTGAACCACCGCCTGTCCGGCGTGGAGATCGGCTACATGCTCGCCGACTGCGGCGCGTCCCTGCTCGTGCACAGCGCGGACGCCGACGAGCTCGTCGCGGCGGCCGGGGCTCTGCCGCGCGTGCTGCGGACCTCCGAGTTCGACGCGGAGATCAACACCGAGATCGCAGCCGGCGGCGAGCCTCCCGCCGCCGGGGTGACGTTCGACGACCCGTGCCTGCTGCTCTACACCTCGGGCACGACGGGGAAACCGAAGGCCGCGGTGCTCACGCACGGCAACCTGACGTGGAACACCGTCAACCAGCTCGCGCACTTCGACGTGCTCAGCACCGACCGGGCGCTGTGCATCGCGCCTTTGTTCCACTGCGTCGGCCTCGGCCAGATCACCCTGCCGACGTTGTTCAAGGGCGGCAGCGTCGAGCCGGTCGCGAAGTTCGATCCTGGCGTGATCCTCGCGCGCATCGAGCAGGCGGGGATCACCGGTTTCTCCGCTGTGCCCACGATGCTGCAGATGATGTGCCAGGACCCGTCCTGGGACACGACCGACCTCAGCTCGCTGACCTGCGTGCTCTACGGCGGTTCGCCGGTGCAGGAACGCGTCGCGCGGGCGTGGCTCGACCGCGGCGTCCGGCTGCTGCAGGGCTACGGCATGACCGAGGCCTCCCCCGGCGTGTCGATGGGCACCCACGACGGCACGCCGGAACACCCGCTTTCCGCGGGTGTCCCGCACTTCTTCACCGACATGGCCGCGCTCGGCCACGACGAGCGCGCCACACCGTTCGGCGCTGAGCCCGCCGAGCTGCTCGTGCGCGGTCCGAACGTGTTCGCCGGCTACTGGAACCGGCCACAGGAGTCCCTCGACAGCTTCATCGACGGCGAGTGGTTCCGCAGCGGCGACGTGGTCCGCGTCGACGACGGCTGGACCCACGTCGTCGACCGGGTCAAGGACCTGATCATCTCCGGCGGGGAGAACGTCTACCCCGCCGAGGTCGAGGCCGTCATCGTGCAGCTCGACGAGGTCGAGTCGTGCGCGGTGGTCGGAGTGCCCGACGAGCGCTGGGGCGAGGTCGGCGTCGCCTACGTCGTCACCCGCACCGATCTCTCCGAGAGCGCGTTGCGCAGCCACCTCGAGGCGAACCTCGCCCGCTACAAGGTGCCCAGGCACCTGTGCTTCGTCGACACGTTGCCGCGCAACGCGACCGGCAAGATCCGCCGCGTCGAGCTGCGCGCGATGGCCGCTCGTTCCTTCGCACCGGTGGAAGGAGCCGAGTGACAAGTTGTTCCGGCCAGTAGGGTCGTCCACGTGGATTTGGACGAGACCGCCGCCCGGCTCGGGGCGCCTGTCGAGGACGTCGACCGTGTGCATCGGCTCGCCGGCGACCTCCCGTCGGCTCCGCTGCCTGCCAAGGCCGACGCGCCCGCGCTCCTCGCCAGGCTCGCGGTGCGGCCGGACGACGCCGCCGAGATCATGGCGGGCTGGCCCGACACCGGTTCTCCACTGTGGACTCCGGAGCTGCGCTGGCTGCTCGACCGCTCGATCGCCCTGGTTCGCGCCGATCTCGGGGGCCACGGCTGGCTGGAGCCAGGCCCGGAGCTACCGCGCGAACGAGGCCACGCCTGGCGGCATCTCTACGTGTACGCGTATCTGGCCCTGATCGACGTCGTCCTGAGATACCACCGCGATCACGGCATCGCCGATGCCGTGTCGTGGGCGACCCTCGCGGACCTGGGCCGCAACCTCGCGATCGACCGGCGGATGCACCGCGAGGGCTGGCCGGTCATGCAGAGCTGGCTGACGCTGCACACGCGCGGCGGCGTCTACGAGCTGGGCCGGCTGCAGCACCAGCGCGGCGGCACCGCCATCGGCCTGCACGTTCCCGCGTCGGGGCCGATGACCCCGGAGGCGGTCGATTCGTCGCTCGACGAGGCCCACGCGTTCTTCCCGCGCCACTTTCCCGGCGAGCGCTACACGGCGTTCTCCTGCGGCTCGTGGCTGCTTGACCCGCAGCTGCGGGAGTACCTGCCTGGGGACTCCAACATCGTCCGGTTCCAGCAGAGGTTCCAGCTGGAGCCCTACGAGGAGCCGGAAGGGCTGGACGCCGACGTCGAGGTGCTGCGGTTCGTGTTCCGCACCCTGAACACGCCGCTCGACCAGCTGCCGCGCCGCACCGTGCTCCAGCGCGCGGTCGTCGACCACCTGAAGGCCGGCCGCCACTGGCAGTGGCACCGCGGCAGCTTCCCTCTCTAGCTGAAGCGTCAACCGTCCACAATGAACTCGAGAAGCCGCGCCGCCCGCTCGTCGGCCTGACGCTCCCACCGGCGGCGCAGCGTGCGGAACAGTGCCGCTGCCCGCACACCGGGCCAGTCCTCCGGCAGCAGGACGGACGGAAGCACCGGGTCGCGGCGGATCAGCAGCAACCACTCCGCGCCCAGCAGGATCCGCCTGGACAACTCGTCGAGATGCTCGAAGGCCCCGCCCGACCACCGCTGGAGCAACCCCTCGTACCCCGCGGCGATCCCCGGCAGGTCCCAGGCCTCCCTGGCGATCCGCGCGGGGTCGGTCCACCTGAACGCCTCCGCCCTGAACACCTCGGCGTGCTCGAGCAGGTCGAGCTCGGCCAGCGTCGCCGAGACGTCCGCGTCCGAGGTCGAGACCCACAGCCCGCTGCGCAACGGCCCGAACCCGAACCAGCCCAGCCGGGTGCGCAGAGCGTGCCGGTCCGCACGCCGGCTCTCCGGCACCGAGAACGTCAGCAGCGTCCACCGGCCGTCCCAGTGCCGTTCGACGATCTCGCTGTCGAGCTTGCGCCGCCCGTCCCGCAGCACCGCGGTCCCGTGTTCGGTCAGCCCGAGAAACGCCTGACGCCCCCGGCGGACCGTGCGCAGCAGGCCGCGCCGTCCCATCCGGCTCAGCGCCGTCCTCGTCGCGTGCTCACCGATGCCGAGGCTCCCGAGCACGGCCACGACGCCGACCGTCGACACGGCCACACCGCGATCCAGCACGTGATCACCGAACAGGGCGAGCACCGCCGTTTCCGGGCGTACGGCCAACACGCCGTCCGGAGAAGTCACAGCCGCCGACATCCGCCACCTCCGTTCGCCCGAACGGTTCGACGTTAGCCCAGCTCCGGAACATTGTTCGTCGAACGTCGTTGGTCAAAGAATTGACGACCGTCATCGATCTGACTACCTTCGGGACCGGGGGGATCCGGAATCCCTGACCGGAGGTCGACGATGACCGCACGCAGAACCACCCTCATCACACTCGTCAACGCCCTGCTGATCACCCTCGCTGTAGCCGTGTCACCGCAGGCATCCGCCGCGGCACTGGTGGAGGTGAACGGTTTCGGCAACAACCCCGGCCGGATGCGCATGCACGTCTACGTGCCGGACACCCGCCCGGCCAACCCCGCGATCGTGGTCGCCATGCACGGTTGCGGAGGCTCCGGCCCCGGCTTCTACGCGGGCAGCGAGTTCGCCTCGCTCGCCGACAGGCACGGGTTCATCGTGATCTACCCGAGCGCGCAACAGGAAGCCGGCTTCGGCAAGTGCTTCGACACCTGGTCCGACGCGGCCAAGCGCCGCGGCGGCGGCAGCGACCCGGTCTCGATCGTCTCGATGGTGACCTTCGTCCAGCAGCGCTACCGCGGCGACCCGAACCGGGTCTACGCCACCGGCTCGTCCTCCGGCGGCATGATGACCAACGAGATGCTCGCGCTCTACCCGGACGTCTTCAAGGCGGGCGCGGCGTTCATGGGCGTCCCGTTCAACTGCTTCGCCAACGCCGCCGACTTCCCGCCTGGCCGCAGCAAGTGCACCGGCGGAAGCATGAACCGCACGCCGCAGCAGTGGGGCGACGCGGTCCGGCAGGCCTACCCCGGCTACACCGGTCCCCGTCCGAAAATGCAGCTGTGGCACGGCACCGCCGACACGCTCGTGCCGTACTCCTTGCTGCAGGAGTCGATCGAGCAGTGGACCAACGTGTTCGGCCTGAGCCAGACACCGACGTCCACCGACACCCCGCGGCCGAACTGGAACCGCCGCCGTTACGCCGACAGGGTCGAGGCCTACAGCATCCAGGGCGCCGGGCACAGCCTGCCGTCCACGGGCATGGCCGCCACCGCCATCGAGTTCTTCGGCATCACCGGCCGACTCGGGAAGCCGTAGGTTTACAGCGCACCGGCAGGTCGACGCCCGTTGGTCAGGGCCTCGACCTGCTCGGCGGTGAACGGCGGGTCGAGCAGGTCGCCGCGCAGGGCGTGGCAGCGGAACATGTCCGCGATGTAGTGCATCCGGTCGGGCAGGTCGGCCCAGTCCCGCGCGGCCGTGCCGAGCAGGCTGTCGGCCGTCGGGTCCACAACCTTCAGCAGTGCCAGCAGTTCCGGGTCAGACAGCTCCGCGAGCAGCGGCGGGAACGTCGCGGGCAGGTCCTCGCTCAGGTCGAGCAGCTCACCGCCCGGCAGCGCCAGGGTCATCAGGTGCTTGGTCACCGCTCGGCGGACGAGCAAGCGCGCCTGGTCGGCCAGGTGCTCGCCAGCGATGCGCACGGCGGCGCGCCTGCCGAGCACGGTCAGCAGCCCCAGGCGCAGCCACCTGACCACCCGGTTGCCCGGCAGGAACAGGTCGAACAGGCGGCGTTCGAGCTCGCGGGGGTCGACCACCGGCGCCTCCAGCGCGGCGGCGATCTCCGGCTGCAGCCGGGTCTGCTCGTGCAGCCCGATCTCGATGTTCGCCAGGAGCAGCAGTTCGGCGCGCCGCTTCTGGTCGCGGGTGGCCATCGCCCGGTGGTACCGCGTGAAGGCCTGCCGGAGGTAGCGCTGCCCCTCTGGCGGCTCACCGGGCCGCAGCGCGTCGCAGAACTCCCCGATCCGTCGCTCGTCCTCGCCGGTGGTCCCGTCGCCGAACTCGGTGAGGAAGCGGGCGAACTCGCGCGCGATCTCCTCGAAGACCTTGAGGTTGCCCCGTGCCGACGCGGCGCTGACGTCGTCGAGCCGCGCGGTCGTCACCACGGCCTGACGCACCAACCCGTGGGCGCGGTCCAGGACCTCCCGGGGAACGGCCCGCCGCAGACTGCGCACCATCAGGTCGACACTGGCGGCCGTCTCTGGCGAGGACTTCAGCAGGCGCTCCACCGTGCGCGCCAGGTCCTCCTGCCGGATGGTCTGCCCCACCTGCTTGGACGCCCACACCGCGAACGTGCACCAGTTCGCGGTCCCGCCGGTTCGGGTGGCCAGCGCCCGTGACAACCGGTGGTAGCAGTGGGTGATCTGGAGGTTGCGGACGACGGGGTCGGCGTGCGCCGCGATCCGGTCGACGTCGGCGACCACCGGCGGGATGTCCTCGCTGAGCTCGTGCACGTCCGGATCGGTCTGACTCATGACGCCGACCTTTCCTCTCCGGGGCTACACCTCCTTGATCGTCCTGTGAGGGGCGAACGTGACGGCCGTTTCTCGGGTCGTCCTCAGCGACGCGGCCAGCCAGGTGACCGACGCACCCGCGGCGACGTGGATGGCGCTGGTGAGCAAGGAGTCCGGCAGCGGCGCGGCGAGCGCGAGCACCGGCAGCGCCACCGCGTACGCCACCGCGGGAGTCTTGGGATGGACGCGTGCCCGCACCATGGAGATCCCGAACAGCACCGACCCGACGGCGAACACCACCGCGCTGCCCAGCAACGCGAGCCGGGTCGCCCGCCGAGCACCGGCTGGTCCATGAAGAACAACGCGAGGTTGAGCGTGAAGGCGGCGCCGCCGAACAGACCGAGCCCGACGATGTTCACGGTGTAGGCCACGGTCCCGAACGCGCCGCACCGCTCGCCACCCTGCCGCAGGTACAGCGCCGTGAGCAGCGGGAGCGCCAGCGCGGGAGCGATGCCGAGCACGAAGCTCGTGGCCGCGGTCTCACCGGTGACGGCCTCGACCGCGCCGGGCACACCGATGAACAGCCCCGCGAGCACGCCGGTCCACCGCGCCAGTTTGTCCAGTGTCATGCGAATCTCCTTGGGAGACAACAGGTTCACGTCGGACGCTACGAGCGGCGGTGACCCGGCCGGAAGTGCACGGCGGCCAAGACCGGGCAGCCAGAGGTCATGTGTCCTCCGGCTCCTGACAGCGACACCCGGTGCGCCGTAGCCTCGCTGGCGTGACGAGCGTGAGGTCTGGCGTTCCGTGGGTGTCCGGCGCGGTCTACGGGATCGTGCTGCTGGCTGGGCTGTACTACGCGCTCGCGGGCCTCGGCGACGGCGACCCGCTGAGACTGGCCGGTTTCGTCGCCGGGCTCGCGGCGGTCGCCGTGCTGGACGTCGCCGAGCGCCGCCTCGACCGCTGGCCACTGTTGTTCCTGGCGGCGCGGCTGGCGTTGTTCTTCGCGGTGGCGGCGCTGGACGAGTCGGGCCTGTCACGGGCGCTGTTCGTGCTGGTGCCGTTCACCGCCTACCTGACGTTCGGGAGGAGAGCAGGCCTGGCCCTCGGCGGCCTGTGCCTCGCGCTGCTCGTCGCGGGATTCGCGGTGTGGGTCCCCGGCTGGTACCGCGACGCGACGTACCTGTCGGACCTGCTGATGTTCGGCATGGGACTGGTGCTGGCGATCGCAATGGCGGAGGTCGCGACGAGGGAACGCCGCGCGACGGCCCGGGTCGCGGAGCTGTCGGCGGCGACCGAGCGCAACCGGCTGGCCCGCGACATCCACGACGCCTCGGCCACCACCTGACGCGATCGGCCATCCAACTCGAGAAGCGTCCGCGTCCGCGACCGTCGACCCGGCCGCGCCGGGGCAGGCCGTGACCGAGCGCCCGCCGACGTCCCCAAGTTCCCATCCAAG
>NZ_VSRL01000352.1 GCF_012184385.1 Lentzea indica | reverse complement strand
CGTGTCGAGCGCGGCACGGGCGTCGCGGCCCTTGCCGCGGTGCACCGGCACGTGGCCGAGCGAGGAGAAGAACCAGCGGGACAGTGAGCCCTTCACGCCGGTGCCCGTGAAGTACTCCGCCTTTCGCGAGGAACGACACGCGGCGCGGGACGACCATGGGGATCACGACGCTGTCGATGAAGCTGAGGTGGTTGGCCGCCAGGATGACGGGGCCGTCGGTGGGGATGTTCTCCAGACCGTCCACCACCGGGCGGTAGACCAGACGGGCTGCGCGCGCGACGACATGCTTCATCACCGGGTAGAGGACCATGCCTCCAGCATTCCAGGTGGCGATTGCCACGGCGTTACCACGTGGTGCGCATCTCCGGGCCATCACTCGCTCGGGCTACGCCGATGCAGCGGCCGTGCGAGCACGGTCACGCGTCGGCGACGACGCGTGACCGAAACCGCCTTCTAGCCCTTCAAGGACGTTGAGAGCGTCACCCAGCCGCTGAGAAGCGTTGCCGCCCTGCCAGAGTCGATGGCGTCGGCCGCACGGCTCAGCGAGGCCGACAGGTCGGCGTGCAGGTCGTCGGAGAACCCGCCGTACGCCGCGATGGCCCCGGCGGCGTTCACGAGCACCGCGTCGCGCACCGAACCGGTCTTGCCGGCCACGAGGTCGCGGACCACCTGGGCGTTGACGGAGGCGTCGCCACCCTTCAGATCTGCCTCGCGCGCGGGCTTCACACCGAGCACCGCCGGGTCGATGGTCTCCGTGCGCACCACGCCGTCCTGGGCGAGCCACGCGGACGTCGTCGTGGTCGTGGTGATCTCGTCGAGGCCGTCGTCGCCCCTGACCACCAGCGCGGTGTGGCGGCGCCGCGCGAACACCCCGGCGATCAGCGGTGCCGCGGAAGCCCTGGCGCAGCCGATGAGGCCGACGGTGGGCTGAGCCGGGTTTGTCAGCGGGCCGAGCAGGTTGAACGACGTCGGGATGCCGATCTCGCGCCGCACCGGGCCCGCGTGCCGGAATCCGGGGTGGAACACCGGCGCGAAGCAAAAGCCGATGCCCAGCTCGCGAACGGTCGCCTGCACGCCCTCTGGCGGCAGGTCGATGGCGACGCCCAGCGCCTCCAGCACGTCCGCCGTGCCGCACTGCGACGACGCGGCCCGGTTGCCATGCTTCACCACGGGCACGCCCGCAGCGGCCGTGACGATGGCGGCCATCGTCGAAATGTTCACCGAACCGGAATGGTCGCCGCCGGTGCCCACGATGTCGGCCGCCCGCACGTCCACCGTGAAGCGGCGCGCGTGGTTGAGCATCATGGCCGCGAGGCCGTCGATCTCCTCCGGCGTCTCGCCCTTGGCGCGCAACGCGACGATGAACGCCGCCACCTGCGCCGGGGTCGCCTCGCCGGACATCACCCGGTCCATGCCCCAGGCGGTGTCGTCAGCGGTCAGGTCGACGCCGTCGAGCAGTCTGTTGAGCAGCGAAGGCCAGGTGCGCTCGCTCATCTCGGGATCAGCCCCTGACGACAGGAACAGCCGAGCCCCGCAGCACCTCGGCCACGGTCTCGGCGGCGGCCAGCGGGTCCAGCGGGTGCACGAGCACCGCGTCCGCCTGCGACCAGGTCGCGAGCCACCGGTCGTCCTTGCGGCGCACCGCGACGACGATCGGCGGGCAGTTCGTGATCTCGTCCTTGAGCTGGCGGGACAGGCCCATGCCGCCGGTCGGCTGCGCCTCGCCGTCGAGGATCAGCAGGTCGACGGTGCCGTTGTCCACCTCGTAGAGGACGTCGGCGATCGCGCCAGCCTCGACGAAGTCGACGCGCGACAGGTCCGGCGCGGGACGACGGCCGACCGCAGTGATGATCGTCTCACGCACCTCGGGCCGGTGGCTGAACACCAGGATCTTCGTGGTCTGCGTGCTCATCTCTCGATCCTCCGCTGCGACTGCCGACTGCGGTCCCCAGAAGAAAGTGCCCGCAGAAAGTGACCAAGGTCGCCGCGATGCTATCGGGCGGGCTGCAACGCGTCCCACCCCAGGGCTTCGCCGCCCAGCCGCTGCGCCAGCGACGCCATCCGCGACCGCTCCTGGGCGCAGTGCAACGCGTCCAGTTTCTGCACCCGGCTGATATGCGATATATCACCTGCGGCGATCACCCAGCCGTCCGGCGTGAGCAGCTCGCGTGCACGTTCTACCTGGTCAGTGGGGATGCGGACGTGGTGTCGCAACACGGCGGGCTCGTCGGCGCGCCACCGAGGAGAACGGCTCAACGCGGCCGAATCCGCCTCCGCGATGTCGAACGCCTCGACGACCACGACGAGCGTCGGGTCGTCGATCGACAACGACGGTTCGTCCTGTCGCCGCAGCAAGTCGCGCAATCGGCCCAGCAAGCCCATCCGTTGATCTCCTCGCCATCACCCGCTGTGTGACCCAGCCGACGCATGATCCGCCCAGGACCCGATGGGCGGACGGAAATAGCGCAAGCAATAATGCTGCCCGTGACCACGGCAGCGCCTTCAATCGGCCAGCGCGTGCACTCGCTGAACCGCCCGAACATGGTCAGCGTCGGCACGATCGTCTGGCTGTCCAGCGAGCTCATGTTCTTCGCTGGCCTCTTCGCCATGTTCTTCACGGTGAAGGCCCAGAACACTGCGGAGCACTGGCCGCCCCCTCCCACGCACCTGAACGTGCCCTATGCGTCGGTCTTCACGATCATCCTGGTCGCGTCGTCCTTCACCTGTCAGTGGGGCGTGTTCGCCGCGGAGCGCGGCGACGTCTTCGGTCTGCGTCGCTGGTACATCGTGACGTTGATCATGGGCACGATCTTCGTCGCAGGCCAGGCGGGTGAGTACTACAACCTCGTCCACGAGGGCACGACGATTCCGTCGTCGGCTTACGGCACGGTCTTCTACCTGACGACCGGCTTCCACGGCCTGCACGTCATCGGCGGCCTGATCGCGTTCATCTTCCTGTTGATCCGGACGAAGCTGAGCAAGTTCACGCCGGCGCAGGCCACCGCATCGATCGTCGTGTCGTACTACTGGCACTTCGTCGACGTCGTGTGGATCGGGCTGTTCGCCATCATCTACATCGTGCCCTGACCTGCTCCCAGCCACGAGCTCCCGAACTGACAGCAAGGGTTGCCGCACACCATGACCACCACTACGAAACGCCCACGCGGCGCCCGCACGAAGCTGCGTCGCCGGGTCGCCGGCCTGCTCGCGCTGGGCTTCGCCCTGCTGAGCGCCGGCATGCTGTTCGCCGCGTTCGCGCCCCAGGCGCAGACCGCGCAGGCGCAGCAGCAGGACGCGCTGGTCCGCCAGGGCGAGCAGATCTACCTGAACACCTGCATGGGCTGCCACGGCAAGTCCCTCGAGGGTGTCAAGGACCGCGGGCCGAGCCTGATCGGCGTGGGCGACGCCGCGGTGTACTTCCAGACTTCCTCCGGCCGCATGCCCATGGCACGGCAGGAGGCGCAGGCCATCCGCAAGCCCGCGAAGCTCTCCCCCGAGGACATCAACGCGTTGATGGCCTACATCACCACGAACGGTGGCGAGGGCCCGAAGAAGCCCGCCGAGTCCGGTGAGGCCCTGCGCGGCGACAACCCGGCGCGCGGTGGCGAGCTCTTCCGCCTCAACTGCGCCAGCTGCCACAACTTCACGGGTCGTGGTGGCGCGCTGTCGTCCGGCAAGTTCGCGCCTGTGCTCGACGGAGTCAGCGAAGAGCAGATCTACACGGCGATGCTGACCGGCCCGCAGAACATGCCGAAGTTCGGCGAGCGCCAGCTCACGCCGGAAGAGAAGAAAGACATCATCGCGTACGTCAAGTCGGTCACCGACGGAAACAACAACTCCGGCGGTAACCCCCTGGGCGGGTTCGGGCCCGTGTCCGAGGGATTGATCGCGTTCATCGTGGGTATCGCCGCGCTCATCGGCGTGACCCTCTGGATCGGAGCCAAGGCATGAGCGGCGACAAGCCGACCGAGCTGCCCAGCGAGGCAGAGCTCGCGGAGATGAGCCGGGACGACCTCGTCAAGCTCGGCACGAAGCTGGACGGCGTCGAGCTCGTCCACTACGAGGACAAGTGGCCGGTTCCCGGCACCCGCGCCGAGCGTCGTGCCCAGCGCGTGGTCGCGCTGTGGTTCATGATCTCCGCGTTGTCGGGCCTCGCCTTCCTCGGCGTGTTCCTGTTCTGGCCGTGGCAGTACGAGGCCCCGCACACCGACGGCCACCTGCTGCACATGCTCTACAACCCGCTGATCGGCCTGCTCCTGGGTCTGTCGGTGGTGGGCCTGGGCGTCGGCGCGCTGCTCTACACCAAGAAGTTCATCCCCGATGAGCTCGCGGTGCAGCAGCGTCACGACGGCCCGTCGACCGAGGTCGACCGCGCCACGCTGGTCGCCGAGCTGGCCGACGCCGGTGAGCGCAGCGGCATCGCCCGCCGCAGCCTGATCAAGCGCACCGCCGGTCTCGGCGCGGGCGTGCTGGGTCTCGGCATCACGGTCGTCCCGCTGGGCGCGCTGGTCAAGAATCCGCACTCGGACAGCGAGACCAAGAACTCGCTGTGGCACACCGGCTGGAAGCCGGAGAAGCCGGGCGAGAAGGTCTACCTGCGCCGCCACACCGGCAACTTCCACGAGGTCTCCCTGGTGCGCCCCGAGGACGTCGAGCCGGGTGGCTTCGAGACGGTGTTCCCGTTCCGCGAGTCCGAGCGCAACGACGAGCACGCGCTGGTCGCGGCTCTGAAGCGGGCCGACGCGCCGGTCATGCTCATCCGCATGCGCCCGAACCAGGCGATCACCAAGCGCGCTGGTCAGGAAGACTTCAACTACGGCGACCTGTACGCGTACTCCAAGATCTGCACGCATCTTGGTTGCCCGACGTCGCTGTTCGAGCAGCAGACCGGTCTGCTGCTCTGCCCGTGCCACCAGTCGCAGTTCGACGTCTTCGAATACGCCAAGCCGCGATTCGGCCCGGCGACCCGTCCTCTGCCGCAGCTTCCGATCACTGTGGACGAAGAGGGATACTTGGTTGCCCGCAGCGACTTCATCGAGGCTGTGGGTCCGGCGTTCTGGGAGCGGAAGTCATGAGTGCTATCACCACTCCGACCAAGCCGGCCAACGCGGCCGCGCGGGTCGCTGGCGCGGCGGCGAACGCTGCTGACGAGCGCTACCACGCCGCCAAGGGCATTCGCCACCAGATGAACAAGGTCTTCCCGACGCACTGGTCGTTCCTGCTCGGTGAGATCGCGCTGTACAGCTTCATCGTGCTGCTGCTGTCGGGCACGTACCTCGCGTTGTTCTTCGACCCGTCGATGACCGAGGTCACCTACAACGGCGCGTTCGAGAACCTGCGCGGCATCGAGATGTCGCGCGCGTTCGCCTCGACGCTCGACATTTCGTTCGAGACGCGCGGTGGCCTGTTCGTGCGCCAGGTGCACCACTGGGCGGCGCTGCTGTTCATGGCCGCGATCGTCGTGCACATGTTCCGGATCTTCTTCACCGGCGCGTTCCGCAAGCCGCGTGAGATCAACTGGGTCATCGGCATCGTGCTGTTCATGCTCGGCGCTATCGAGGGCTTCCTCGGCTACTCGCTGCCGGACGACCTGCTCTCGGGCACCGGCCTCCGCGTCATGGCGGCGTTGCTGATCTCGTTCCCGGTGGTCGGCACCTGGATCAACTGGCTGATGTTCGGTGGGGAGTTCCCCGGCACGGACATCATCCCGATGCTCTACACCGCGCACATCCTGATCATCCCGGCGATCATCCTGGGTCTGATCGCGGCGCACCTGGCGCTCGTCTGGTACCAGAAGCACACGCAGTTCCCCGGCGTGGGCCGCAAGGAGACGAACGTCGTCGGTGTCCGCATCATGCCGGTGTTCGCCGCGAAGGGCGGTGGCTTCTTCGCCATCGTCGTCGGTGTCATCGCGATCATGGGTGGCGTCTTCCAGATCAACCCGATCTGGAACTTCGGCCCGTACAACCCCGCGCAGATCTCCGCCGGTTCGCAGCCGGACTGGTACATGGGCTGGACCGACGGCCTGGTCCGCATCTGGCCCGCGTGGGAGTTCTACCTGGGCAACTACACGATCCCGGCGGCGTTCCTGCCGTTCATCCTCGGTCTGCCGCTGCTGACCGGCATCGCGGCGGTCTACCCGTGGATCGAGAAGAAGATGACCAAGGACTACGCGCACCACAACCTGCTGCAGCGCCCGCGTGACGTGCCCGTCCGCACCGCGCTCGGCTGGATGGCGATCACGTACTTCATGGTCCTGCTGCTCATGGGCGGCAACGACATCTTCGCGTACAAGTTCGACATCTCGTTGAACCTGACGACGTGGATGGGCCGCATCGGCATGCTGGTCCTGCCGCCGATCGCGTACTTCGTGGCCTACCGCATCTGCATCGGCCTGCAGCGCGGCGACCGCGAGGTCCTGGAGCACGGTGTCGAGACCGGCATCATCAAGCGCCTGCCGCACGGCGAGTTCATCGAGGTCCACCAGCCGCTCGGCCCGGTGGACGACCACGGCCACCCGATCCCGCTCGCCTACCAGGGCGCGTCGGTGCCGAAGAAGATGAACAAGCTAGGCTCGGCCGGTCACCCGGTCGCCGGCAGCACGTGGTCGCCGGACCCGGTCGAGGAGACCGTGGCGCTGGAGAACGCGCGCAAGAAGAAGCACATCTCGGAAGAGGTCACCGCCGAGGACAAGGCCGGTGAGCTCGCGGGCAAGCCGTCCGACCCGAAGTCCTGACCTGCCGGGTCACCAGTAGTGCGAAAGCCCCCGTGAATCTTCACGGGGGCTTTTCGCTGTGTCGGCTCGGGGTCAGCTTGGTCTACTGGGCGTCGTCCAGGCCGATGGCGAAGGCCGCTTCGTCGTCCCGCTTCGAGTAGCTGCGGAACGCGATGTGCGTGTCGGTGTTCAGCACGCCCGCGACCTTGCTGATCTTGCCGGGGACAAGGGCAGCGAGATCCTCGTGCTTGCTGACCCGCACCAGCGCGATCAGGTCCACGTCACCTGCGCAGGAGTACACCTCCGTGACTCCGTCGATGTCGGCGATCTCCTGCGCCGCCTCGGGAATGCGTTCGGCGGCGGCCTGGATCAGCACGATGGCGGTGACCACGGCGTCCTCCTCTGGTCTCTGCACTGATATCTGGAGCATCCGTAGTCTGCCCTACCGGCTGATCGTCGGCGTGAGGACGTCGGCGCCATCTTCGGCCTCCGCCGAGCGCTCACAGGAACTGATATATCGCTCAACGCCGCCCCTGTTGAGCTGTGCCTTAGCAATGACTCTTTTGACGACGTCGTCAAAAGAGTCATTGCTAAGGCACAGGTGGCGTTTGACTGCGGGGGTCAGTTCCAGTGGTCGTGCGGGGGACGGGCGCCTGCGGCTTGTTCGGCCCACGGCACCCATGCCGCCGCGGCACCGGCGGGCGAGGACCACGGCTCGTCCGCGTACACGAGGCGGGTGCCCGGCT
>NZ_VSRL01000351.1 GCF_012184385.1 Lentzea indica | reverse complement strand
GACCGCGCGACCGTCCATGATCGTGAGGTTCGGCAGGTTGTGGCGCTGACCGATCTCGAAGTCGTTCGGGTCGTGTGCCGGTGACAACGCGGCGGCGATGCTCGGGGTCGGCGGCGCGGACGTCGTGGTGTCGCTCGGGACGTCCGGAGTCGTGACCGCGACCAGCGACGTGCGGGCGGCGGACGCTTCCGGGATCGTGGCGGGGTTCGCCGACGCCACGGGCCGGTACCTGCCGTTGGCGTGCACGCTCAACGCGGCACGCGTCCTGGACGCGACCGCCAGGATGCTGGGTGTCGATCTCGCGAAGCTGAGCGACCTCGCGCTGTCCGCGAAGCCCGGTGCGGAGGGTGTGGTGATGGTGCCGTACCTGGAGGGCGAACGGACGCCGAACCTGCCGGACGCGACGGGTGCGTTGCACGGTCTGACGCTGACCAACGCCACACCGGCGAACATCGCGCGTGCCGCCGTGGAAGGCATGCTGTGCGGACTCGCGGTGGGACTCGACGCGCTGGCCGAGCAGGGTGCGGACGTCACCGGGGTGCGGCTCGTGGGCGGGGCGGCGGCGTCACCGGCGGTGCGGGAGATCGCGCCGATCGTCTTCGGGGTGCCGGTGACCGTGCCCGCACCGGGTGAGTACGTCGCGGACGGTGCGGCGCGGCAGGCGGCGTGGGCGCTCATGGGTGCGGAGACGCCGCCGGAGTGGACGGGTGCGGAGACCAGTCGGTACGAGGCGACGGCGGTGCCACAGATCCGCGCGAGGTACGCGGACGCGGCACACCGGTACCTGAGCCGATGATCGCCCGGCGATACTTGGGCCGATGACCACCGTCGACCACCTGCGGCAGGTTCGCCTCGGCAACCTGCGGACGGTCCTGCTCGCACTCGTCGACCGCCCCGGCTCGCGTGCCGACCTCGCCGCCCGCACCGGCCTGACCAAAGCGACCCTGTCGAACCTCACCGAACCGTTGCTGGCCAACGGGATCCTGGTCGAGGAACCGGCCACGCTCGCCGGCATGGGCAGGCCGTCCAAGCCACTGCGCTTCCACCCGGACGGCCCGGTGGCGGTCGGCGCGGAGATCAACGTCAGTCACCTCGCCGTCGAGACCCTCGGTCTCGACGGCGAGACCATCCGCCGCCACCTGGTGCCCACCGACATCCGCAAGGCCTCCCCGGACGACGTGCTCGACCGGGTCGCCGGCCTGATCCGCGAGATCACCGGAGACTCCGGGCGAAGCCTGCTCGGCGTCGGCCTCGCGATACCGGGCGTCGTCCACGACGGCGCCGTGGTCAGAGCCCCGAACCTGCCCAAGCTCGTCGGCGCGCCACTGGCCGGCGGCCTCGGCGAGCGGCTCGGCCTCGGCGTCGAGCTGGACAACGAGGCGAACCTCGCCGCACTGGCCCACCTCTGGCCCCGGCACCTCGCCGGCGAGGACTTCGTGCACGTGTCCGCGGACGTCGGCATCGGTGCGGGCGTCGTGCTCAACGGCGAGGTCTACCGCGGTGTCAGCGGGTTCGCCGGCGAACTCGGACATGTGGTGATCGAACGCGACGGTGTCCTGTGCACCTGCGGCAGCCGCGGCTGCGTGGAGCGGTACGCGGGCCTCGACGTCATCCTGCGCGAGGCGGGACGGCGCCGGCTCGACTCCCTCCAGAAAGCGCTCGAAGCCGGCGACGAACGCGCCCTCGAGTCCGTGCGCAAAGCCGGCGAGGCGCTCGGGGTCGGGCTGGCGACGCTGATGAACCTCTTCGACGTGCCGACGGTCGTGCTCGGTGGCAGCTACGCCCTGCTGCACGAGCACCTCAGCGCCGCCGTCCGGTCCGAAATGGACACCAGGGTGCTCGCGGGCGGCGAACGGCACACCCGGCTGATCGCCTCACCCCTCGGCGAGTTCGCCGTGGTGCGGGGTGCGGCGGGCCTGGTCACCCGGCGCGCCGTGCAGCAGCCCGAGCGCCTTTTCGCATAGCCAGACCACCGAGTGCCGCGGCGACCGCGCCCAGCACCAGCGAGACGTAGCCGCCGACGATGCCGTAGCCGGTGCCGGGACCACCTTTCGCCATGAACACGACCAGGGCGCCGACCAGCATCCCGGCCACTCCGGCCGCCACGGCGACGACGGCACCCCTGCGCCGCGTCAGCGCGACAACGCCGAACACCACTCCGACCAGGCCGAACGCCCCGCCAACCAAGGACCAGGCACGTCCGGCAGTCATCTCATAAGCAGCAGCAACCAGTGAAAGAGACATGGCACGAGCATGTCCGCCGGACCGCCGCACGTCGTCGTGCGCACGTAGACAGCGACTACTGCGCGTGCAGTAGATCATTTGTCCTCCTCGTGCAGGATCTACCAGCGCGAACATCGGATTAAGGTGCACCCATGGACAGGCGCTGGCTGGACTGGGCGATCGCCGCCGGGGTGGCGGCGAGCCTCGTGGTGGCCGGGCACCCCGCCACCGGCCTCGGTTACGTGTTGCTGGCCGCGAGCGGACTTGTGCTGGTGGCGCGCAGGGACGCGCCGATCGTCGTGCTGGCCGCGACCGGGCTTCTCGCGCTGGCCCACCAGGCGACCGGTGCCGAAGTGCCGGTGATCGCGTTCCTGTTCGCGGTCTACTCGACGATGAGGGCGGGCCACCGCGTCGTCACGGTCGTCGGTTCGGTGCTGATGATCGCCACCCTCCCTCTCGCGGCACTGATCTCGCCGCGCGACCTCACGACCTACGAGGCGTTCGCGCAGACCCGTGACGTCCTCCAGATCGCGTGGCTCATCGCCGCCGCGGCCGCCGGTGAAGCGCTCAGGCAGGCCGAACGGCGAGCCGACGAGGCCGAGCGCACCCGCGAGGAGACCGCGCGAAGGCGTGCCAACGAGGAACGCCTGCACATCGCGCGCGAACTGCACGACTCCCTCACCCACCAGATCTCCGTGATCAAGCTGCAGGCCGAGGTCGCGGTCCACCTCGCCCAGAAGCGCGGCGAGGAGGTCCCCGAGTCGCTGCTGGCCATCCGGGACGCCGGACGGGAGGCGGCCAGGGAGCTGCGGGCGACCCTGGAAGCGCTCAGGGACGACGACAAGAACCCGCCGCACGGCATCGACGACGTCCCGGATCTGGTGCGCCGAGCGAGAGCCGCCGGCCTCGACGCACAGCTGACCATCGAGGGCCGGAACAACGACGTGCCCGCGGCCGTGGAACGGACGGCGTACCGGATCGTGCAGGAGTCGCTGACGAACATCGCCCGGCACGCCGCCGCCGCGAGCGCGCAGATCCGCATCGACTACCGGCCGGACGCACTGCTCATCCGCGTCGACGACGACGGCAAGGCGCCACCCAGGACGTCGAAACCCGGTGTCGGGCTGCTCGGCATGCGCGAACGGGTCACCGCGCTCGGCGGCAGCCTCCAGGCCGCACCGCGCAGTGAGGGCGGCTTCACCGTGCAGGCCGAACTCCCCGTGGCACAGCCATGATCCGCGTCCTGCTGGTCGACGACCAGCCGTTGATCCGCAGCGGTTTCCGCGCCCTGCTGAACGCGGAGGACGACATCGAGGTGGTCGCCGAGGCCGCGAACGGCGCAGAAGCGCTCGACCAGGCCCGGCACCACCTCCCGGACATCGCGTTGATCGACATCCAGATGCCGGAGGTCGACGGCATCGAGGCGACGAGGCGCATCGCCGCCGACCCGGCCCTGACGAGCACGCACGTCGTGATCCTGACCAACTACGGCCTCGACGAGTACGTCTTCCACGCCCTGAAAGCCGGCGCGGCGGGGTTCCTCGTCAAGGACATCCAGCCGGAGGACTTCCTGCACGCCGTCCGTGTGGCAGCGCGCGGCGACGCGCTGCTCGCCCCGTCGATCACCCGCAGGCTGATCGACAGGTACGTCAGCCAGCCGCCGCGGCCGAACACCAGCCTCACCCACCTCACCAACCGCGAACGCGAGGCCGTCGCCATGGTCGCGCGGGGCCTGTCCAACGACGAGATCGCCGCGAGCATGGTGATCAGCCCGCTCACCGCGAAAACCCACGTCAACCGCGCGATGACCAAGCTGCACGCCCGCGACCGCGCCCAGCTCGTGGTCATCGCCTACGAGTCCGGTCTGGTCGTCCCGCAAGCCTGATGCACGGGACCGGCAGGGCACCCCGCGGCCAGCCAGTCGCGGGTGCTCGCGTGCGCGGCGTCGATCAGTTCGCGGGCGTGGCTGAAATCGCCCGGT
Source organism: Lentzea indica (assembly GCF_012184385.1). Classification (GTDB taxonomy): domain Bacteria; phylum Actinomycetota; class Actinomycetes; order Mycobacteriales; family Pseudonocardiaceae; genus Lentzea; species Lentzea indica. Next base: position 3,287 of record NZ_VSRL01000351.1, on the reverse strand, counting down.
GACACCCGCAGCGGGCACAGCGACGGCACGACCCTGAGGTCGACCTCGTCCCGATAGCGTTCGACGTCCACCACCAGCCGATGGTTGACCAGCAACGTCAACGCCTGCAACGCGACACCGATCGCGCTGCGCGGCGGGGACGTCAAGGCACACGCGTACCCGGTGGGCAGCACCCACACCTGATCGGCGCCGAGCCCGACCGCGTGGGACACCGGGTTGTTGTTCACCGCGCCGCCGTCCATCAGATAGCGACCGTCCAGGTGCAGCGGTGGAAACACCGCGGGGATCGCCGTCGAGGCCAGCACCGCGTCGACCGCCGGGCCCTTCGACAGCAGGACTTCCGCGCCCGACAACACATCGGTGGCACCGACGTGAACGGGCAGCACCGTGCCGGTCAGGTCGATCGAGCCCAGCGAGCGTTCCAGCAGGCGGCGCAGCCCCGAGTTCGGCACGAGGTGGTCGCGGAAGCCCAGCAGGCCGAGCAGCCCGCGCACCGGCCGGACCGGGAAGACATCCCTGCCGCGCAACGAAACCCACTGATCGGCGAGAGAGTCCACATCGGACGGGTGCAGCGCGAACCAGACGGCGTTGGCAGCGCCCACCGAGGTGCCGACGACGAAGTCCGGCTGGACGTCGGCGTCGGTGAGCGCGGCCAGCATGCCGACCTCAACAGCGCCCAAGCTGCCACCGCCTGCGAGCACGAACGCGGTCGCCACCCCCTCATCCTGCTCGCCACGCACACGCCGAAACGAGGGGCCAACTCCTCCGCCACGCCGACGGTGCCTGGCACATCGTGGACGCGCAGGACCACCGTCAGCGTCGCCAGCCTCGGTGGCACGGCCGCGCCACCGAGCAGGATCGTGAGTGCGCGTGGCATCAATGGTGTGAGGACTCGTACTTCGTCGTCGTGATGTCCGCTTCGGCGCCGTGGACGACCACGGCCCAGATCACCGTGACGCACAGGGCGATGATGATCGTGGACCACAGCGGGTGCACCGACATGAACGTCAGTTGCGCTATCGCGTTGATGACCGCGAGCACCACGGCGACCACCCTGGCCCACGCGGCACCGGAGAGCAGCGCGCCGCCCGCGAGCGCCACCAGAATCCCGATCAGAAGGGTGATCCAGCCCCACGCGGTGATGTCGAAGACGAGCACCTGCTCCTCGGTCACGACGTAGTACTCACCACGGAACAACCCCACCAGCCCCTCAATGGCGTTGAACGACCCCATGACGATCATCATGATGCCCGCGAACCAGATCCAGCCGAGCCAGCCTGTCTCCCGCATCGTGCCTCCGTTGTCTCGGGACGGGATTGCCCGGTCACCGTGGCACCGGCTTCCGGTGCGGATCTTCACCCGTTTCGCGCGGGAAGCGTGCGGTGCTCCGTCATGACCCGTCCGGGCTCACCCTTCGCGGGTGAGGACTGCTGCCCCGCGTCTCTCGCACAGTTTCGCCATGGCCACTTTGACCGTGTGGAAGTTCGACACCTCCGACGGGGCGCGCAACGCGCTCGACCTGTTGCGAAAGCTGCAGGACCAGCAACTGATCACCATCCGCGACACGGCTTACGTCTACTGGGAGGACGATGCCAAACGCCCCAGGACCAAGGAACTCGGCAAACTCACCGGCGCGGGCGCGCTCGGTGGCGCGTTCTGGGGCTTGCTGTTCGGGCTGATCTTCTTCATCCCGGTGCTGGGCGCTGCGATCGGCGCCGGCGTCGGTGCCCTGGCCGGATCACTGTCCAGGGCGGGCATCGACGACGACTTCATCAGTTCGGTCAGGGAGAGCGTCACGCCGGGCACCTCGGCGTTGTTCGTGATGTCCGAGAACGCGGTCGTCGACAGGGTGGCCGACCAGTTCAAGCAGACAGGAGCCACGCTGATCACCACGAACCTCTCGGTGCAGCAGGAGAAGCTGCTGCGGGAGACGTTCACGTCGTGACCTGGGCGGTGGTGCGGCCGGCAGCGACTGTCGGGGTGCTGCTGCTGGTCTACTACCGCCTGCCGATGGACCAGCCGGAGGACGGGTACACCGTGCTCCGGCTGGTCTCCGCTCTGCTGCTGGTGTTCCTGGTCTTCTGGTGGCAGGTGCGGTTGATCGGGCGGTCGTCGCGCCCCGGCTGGCAGGGCGTGCAGGCACTCGCCCTGGTGATTCCCTTGTTCCTGCTGGTGTTCGCTCAGGCGTGTTTTCTGCTGGCGTGGCACCAGCCTGGCAGTTTCACGGTTTCGTTGAGCCGCACAGATGCTCTGTACTTCGTCGTCACCGTGTTCGCGACGGTCGGATTCGGTGACATCGCACCGGTTTCCACCGCCGCGCGCGTTCTGGTGACCGTGCAGATGGTTGGCAACCTGCTCGTGGTGGGCGTGGCGCTCAAGGTCGTCCTCGCCGCGGTTCGCCGTCGCTCCGGTACGGGTGCCCCGCGCCGGTGAGAACAGAGCCTAGGGGAGGATCTTCACGCCAGCCCGCCTCCGGGCCTGCGCGCCGGCGCCTCCCCCACGTGCAGGTGTCCCGCCGCCTTGCCCAGCAGCGCGTGCACCACCCGCAGCACGTCCGCCACCCGATCCCGGTGCTCCCGCAGCACCTCCACCTGCCGTGCGGCCTCCCGCACCATCCGATCGGCCCGCAGCCGCGCGGTCTCCTCGATCCGCCGTGCGTCCCGCAGGGTTTCCTTGCGCCGCAACGCCAGCGCCAACTCGAAGTCGTCGGCGGCCTGCGCACGTTGCCGGGCTGCTGCCTCGTCCAGCGCACGGCGGCGCGCTTCTCCCTCGCGGACCAGCCTGGTCATGCGTTCGCGGGTCGTGGCCAGCAGGTCGCGGTGCTCGGCGAGGCCTGCCGGGCGGAGGTCCAGACGTGGTCCTCGATCGCACCGGCCCGTTCGACGATCGCGGCCGCCTCCGACAGCGCCGTGTCGACCGCGTGGCGAAGGCGTTCGCCCACCGCGTCCGGAGCAACGGCTGACGGCACAGGCGGTCGATGCGGTCGCGCAGCACGCGGTTCTCCTCGCGCGCGGCTTCCAGGTTCCTGGCCAGCGACACGGCCCTCGCCTCGGCGGCGTCCCGGTCGGCGCAGAGCAGTTCGAAGTCGCGTTCGGTCTCGCCCACGTAGTGCTGGACCTGGTCGCGGCGGTAGCCGAGCCACGCCACGTCGAAACCGGTGCGCAGCGGCACCAGCTCGGTGGTCATGAGCGCACCAGGGAGGTGGGCAGCAGAACGGACATCGGCAGTTTCTCTTCGCCCGCCAGCTCGGCGAGCAGACGCCACGTCAAGGTGCGGCCGAACTGCTC
>NZ_VSRL01000350.1 GCF_012184385.1 Lentzea indica | reverse complement strand
GGATCCACTTCTACAATCACCACCGAGCCCACTCCGCCATCGGAGGCAAGCCACCCATCACCCGGCTGACCAACCTCCCTGGACATCACAACTAGCTCTTGAACCAGTCCCAGCCGAACCTGCGGACCACCAGCACCAGGCCGACCACGACCATCACCGCGTGCGCCGTGATGCGCAGCGCGTCCGGCATCTCCACGTGGTTCAGCGCGAACCAGCTCTTCGACCCACCGGCGAGGTTGTTGATCAACCCGCCGCCACCCTGCACGAGCAGGACCAGGGCGATCAGTTCCATGACTCCCCCAGATCAATACAAACATATCGGTTTGACACTCGAACGGTAGCCGCGTTCGAGCTCGTGGTCAAATCAATGCGAACGTCTCGGAAAGGGGATGCGAGTGAGCCGACCGGTGCGGGGCAGAGGTGCCGCCCACGACGAGCGGCGGGGCGCCATCCTCGAGGCGGTGTTCGCGATCATCGACACCGAAGGAACCCATCAGGTGAGCATCCGCCGCGTCGCCGAGCAGGCAGGCGTGTCGGTGGGCCGCGTCCAGCACTACTTCCCCAGCAAGGACGACCTGCTCACAGCCGCGTTCACCGCGATCAACGACCTCGGAACCGCCCGCGTGCAGGCCCGGCTCTCCGACAGCACGCAACCGGCCGAGGCACTGCTGACCGAGCTGATCCCGGTGACCTCAGAGGACCGTCGGCTGTTCCGCGTGGCGCAGGCGTTCGAAACGCACGCCCTCACGAACCCGTCGCTCTCCGAGCAGTTGCGCCAAGGCTACGACGAGCTGATCGGCCTGCTGACGGTCCTGGTCGGTCCTGCGGCGAAGGAACTCCTCGCCATGGCCCTCGGCCTCGCGAACCTCACCCTCACCGGCAACCTCACGCCGGAGGAAGCCAGGGCGATCGTCCGGTCAGGAATCGAGAAGCACGGCGCCCACCCCCGGTCCTAACGTTGTCCGCAACGGAGCCAACGACCGGGAGGACAGGAAAGATGAGCAGCAGCAAGGGAATCCGCAAGTTCCACCGCATGGTGAGCATGGTCTTCATGGCCACCGTGGTGTTCACGGCGGTCGCGCTGACCGTGGACAACTCCGCGGTGTGGGTGTCGTACGTGCCGTTGCTGCCGCTGTTCGTGCTGATGGGCACCGGCGTCTACATGTGGTTCCTGCCGTCGATCACCCGGCGCCGAGCCCGCCGCGCCGCCCAGAACGCCGCCTAGCCGTTCAGCCGGTCCTCCAGATGCGTCAGGGTGGCGTTGAGCGCCACCCCGTACACCGCGATCCGGCAGGCCAGCCGCCACAACGTCGCGTCCGTCGGCGCCACGGCCAGACCGATCACCAGCTCGCGCACGAGCCGCCGCGTCTGCGCGACCAGCACCCCGACGCTCTGGACGATCTCCGCGAAGGCCGCCGACACCGAGCTGAGCCCTCTGATGGCCTCGATGTTGTGCCCCATCAACCGCACGTGCTCGGCGGCACCGTCCCAGCCTGGCACGTCGTGGGAGAGGAAGTCCTCGAGCTCGTCGGCCATGTCCCGCTGCTCGACCGCGATGTTGTACCAGGTCATGGCATGCACGGCGATGACGCCCGGGCGCCCGGTGAGCTCGTCCAGCACGTCCCGCAACGGCCCGATCCGCTCCATCGCCGCCTTGGCCGTCTCTTCGACGGGCGCGACCAACGAGGGCACAGCGGCTTCGCGAACGGGGTCGGGTCGTGGCCGCTCCTGTCCGGCGAGGTCGCACAGCCCGGCCACGATGAGGCGCAGGTTCTCCTCGATGTACTCGACCAGCTCGTCCTGCCTGGCATGCTTCTCCAGGACGGTGTCGATCATCCACCGGCACAACCGCCCGTACACCGTCTCGTCGCCGACCACGACCGCGCTGGCCGTGTGGACGGCCGCGAACCGCACGCGCACGGCCTCGATCTGGCCGGCGTGGCGGACGATCTGGCCGGACACGCCAACCCCCTCGCTCAACCATCACTCGCCTGGGCAACGTTAGTGCCGTCAGTCGCTTCTCCTCCTCCGAGGTTGACCGCTGAGCTCGTAGGCTGTCCGTCACCGGCGACGGACAGGAGCTCTGAGGTGGCGGACACGACGGTGGCCGAGGTCATGGCCGAGCTGGCCGCGTTGGAGGACCCGAAGGCACGCGCGGTCAACGAGAAGCACGGCGACGACCACGGCGTGAACCTCGGCAAGCTCCGCGCCGTCGCCAAACGGCTGAAGACCCAGCAGGACCTCGCGGTCGAGCTGTGGCAGACCGGCGATACCGCCGCACGGCTGCTCGCACTCCTGATCTGCCGCCCGAAGGCCTTTTCACGTGACGAGCTGGACACCATGCTGCGCGAAGCACGTCGTCCCAAGGTGCACGACTGGCTGGTCAACTACGTGGTGAAGAAGGGCCCGCACGCCGAAGAACTGCGCGAGACCTGGTTCGCCGACCCCGATCCCGTCGTCGCGAGCGCGGGGTGGGCGTTGACCACCGAACGCGTCGCGCGCAAACCGGAGGGTCTTGACCTCGCCGGACTGCTCGACATCATCGAGAAGGAGATGAAGGACGCCCCGGAGCGTCTGCAATGGGCGATGAACCACTGCCTGGCGCAGATCGGGATCGAGCACCCGACGCTTCGCGCCCGCGCGATCGACATCGGCGAACGACTGGAAGTGTTGAAGGACTATCCGACGCCACCGAACTGCACGTCGCCGTTCGCTCCGAGCTGGATCAACGAGATGGTGCGCCGTCAGGGCTGATCGAACGTGGTGTGCTCCAGCGCAGGGGGCAGTTCGAGCAACTGACCAGCGACGTCGAGGAACTCTCCTCCGCACTGCCACAGCGTGTGATCGGGATCGACGACGAACGGGTCCACCGGATCCGCGTCGCACTGGCGCACGCGGTAGGCCAGAGCCTCGGACTCGGAGTACGCGAGCACGGTCTCGTTGGTGCCCCGCCACACGCGGCGGAACATCACGGCGTTGACGCACGTCAGTCGGTCTTGCACGACGGTGCGCTGGAATCCTCGCCGGAGTAACAGCTTCATGCAGTCTTGGACGCTGCTCGCGTTCTGTGCCAAGTCACCCTGCCCCTGCCGATGTGGACTGCAATTCTGGCTCCGCGCAGATGCCCGTCTCATCGGCCATCACTCGATCAGGTCAAATGTTTGAGGCAGGTGCACAACGCGAGGTTCATCCGTTCGTGCACAGTGCCAACGAAGGAAGACCGCTTCGGCCTATGGCACCGGGCAGCCGCATGCGCAAGCCTCTGCCAGTGGTCGACATCCCGTCTCCTGACCCGCTCGCACCGCTCTACGAGCGGGCCGCGGCGCAGATTCCCGGCATCGCCGACAAGGTGCTGGAGGCGTTCTTCGCCAGATCCGCCGCCTACCGGCAGCTGCCGCACCAGCTCGTCGACCGCGAGATCACCGAGGCGGTGAGCCGCAACCTCCACGTCTTCCTCCGTGCCCTGCGCGAACAGCGCCCACCCGCGCCGGAGGAGCTCGCCGACCAGATCGCCACGGCGGTGCGCAGAGCCCAGCAGGGCGTGCCGCTCGACGTCGTCCTGAGCACGTACCACGTCGCCGCGCACGTCGGGTGGCAGGCCATGGCCGATGTCGCCGAGCAGGACGAGGTGGGCGACCTGCTGGCGACCGTGCCCGCGCTGCTGCAGTACCTGAGCCTCGCCGTTCCCGCCGTCGCCGCCTCGTACCTCACCGAGCAGCAGACACTGCACGCCGAACGTCGTGAGGCTGGTCGCGCACTGGTCGCCGCCCTGCTGACCGGCAGGGAGGCCGAGCCGCTGGCCGAACGGATCGGTCTCGACCTGTCCAGCCACCACGTGGTCGTCGCCGTGCGGGTCGAAGCGCCACCACTGACGGAGGGCTCCGGCGCTCACGACGCGAGGCTCGCTGCCCACGCGCTGGTGCGGCGCCTGCGGGCCGAGCTACCGAGGCACGCGCTCTCCGCACTCGACCACGACGGCGGCACCGTGCTGCTCCCCACCTCGGCCGAGACCGCTGACCAGGAGCTGGCCGATGCCGCCGACCTGGTGCACAGGCTGCACACGGCGGCGGGCGTCGACCTGGTCGGCGGCATCGCCGCGGCGGAGAGCCGCGAGGACATCCCCACCGCGGCCCGGCAGGCCGCCGACATCGCCGAGCTCGTCCAGCGACTCGGACGCCCGCCAGGCGCGTACGTCCTCGACGACGTGCTGCTCGAGTACCAGCTCTGCCGGCCGGGCCCCGGACGCAAGCGCCTCGCCCGCGTCATGGACCGGCTGGCCGAGCACCCCGACCTGCTGCACACGCTCCGGGTGTTCCTCAACAGCGATCACAACCGCCACCGGACAGCCGAGAGCCTGCATCTGCACCGCAACACGTTGAACTACCGCTTGCGCCGCGTCACCGAGCTCACCGGCTACAACCCCGCCGACCCCGCGGACATCCGGCTGCTCGCCGCTTCACTCATCGTCCACGATCTGCGGCCCTGACCGGCTACTTCCGGTAGAAGTGCACGTTGCGCCACTGGTGCTCGGCGCCGGACGTCTTCAACGTGCCGTACACGCCGTACTTGAAGTAGTGGTCGCCCTTGGGCCCGTTGTTCGTGTGCACGAGCTTGCCGTTGATGTAGATGGAGTAGCTGCCACCGGTGGCGGTGGCGTTGTGGGTGACGTTGATGCGCACCCACTTGCCGTAGATGTTGCTGATCAGGTCTTTGCCCCCGCCGCGGAGCGTGCCCCCGCTCTTCGCGTAGGACCTGATCATCAGTGTGGTGGCGCCGTCACCGTCGTTGCCGAAGATCTGCATGGCGCTCTCGTCGTCGGTGCCGGCGGTGACCTTGAGCTCGCCCTCGAACTGCCGCTGCCCCGTCCGGTAGTTGTCCTGAATCCTGGCCTCGACCCGGTTGGACCCGTTGTTGAAGAGCTTGAAGGTCTGCACCCCGCCGGACCGCAGGTAGGAACCGCCTGGCCCGGACGCGCTTGTCGTGCTGCTCGGATAGCTCTTCATGTCGCCGCGGCTCTGGATCTGCAGGTTCCACGCGGGCTTGTGCTCCTGCCACCCGCTGCCCACCGGGCCTGCCGAGCGCTCGGCTGGAGTCCCGTGAACAGCAGAGCGGTTGTGCCCGCGATGGCGACGGCTCGTCGTGTCAGACGCATTTGTGCTCCTTGTGTGGGCATGCAGGGTTCACACAGGCGGCGGCCGAAATTCTGTCGTCTCCGGCGCAATTTCGCCAGCGCCGAAATTTCGACGAGGAGAAACGACGAAAGGGTGGGCAGCGAAACCGCTGCCCACCCCGATCAGATCAGTTCACGCTGTGTCGATCAGTCGCCGTGCGGGTTCTGGATCGAGACGTGGACGTGGTCGTAGTGACCACCGGTCACACCGCCACCGGCGGTGTAGGTGCGCCAGCCCTCGGACGCACGGGCGACGCTCCAGATCTTGCCCTGCCAGATCACGTAGCGGACGTCGAGCTTGCCGGCGTGCTTCTGCAGCCAGTAGGCAAGCTTCCAGCCCTGCGCCTTCTGCGCGGCGGTCGGGTGGGTGCCGATCGCGTTCGAGATCGTGCAGTCCAGCGCGTTGCCGGTGTTGTGGTTGCTCGTCGCCGGCTCACCGGGACGGTAGTCGCCCACGTAGCACTGCCTCTCGCCGGTCAGCGAGGCGATCTGGTCGTCGACGAACTGGGTGCGCTTGGTCGCCTGGGGCGCACGGGCCGAGGCGGACGGGTGCGGGTTGGTCGGCGGGGTCGGGTAGGTGCCAGGAGCCGGATCCGGGTCGCCACCGGCGTCACCGATGCGGTGCGAGGCGTTCTCGTTCTTGAGCTCGGCCTTGAGGTTGCCCTTGGCACCGGCCGCGAACGTCTGCTTCGCGCCACCGTAGTTGCTGTTGTAGAAGACGGTGACGGCCTTGCTGGTCTTGTTCCAGACCGAGGCGGCGTTGTTCTTGACGCACACGCCCTTGCCGTTGCCGGCGCCCTTGAACTCGTAGCAGCTCGGCTGCGAGTCGCCGTAGTCGGCGATCGAGCCCGCGAAGTCGGACACCGAGCCGGCCTGGTCGCTGTTGAAGTACAGGCAGAACTCGCCCGACTCACAGGACCCGTTGCGGTCCGTCGCCGCGTTGGCGACACCCGCACCGAAGGATGCGCTGACGAGCGCACCCATCAACGCCACGAAAGTGAATTTCTTCAGCACGATTTGCCCTTACTCGTTCCACAGGTTCCGACATTGCACGCCGCCCCCCGATCGGCGCTGCCAGAACCGCGCTTGTGCAGGGGATGCTTCGTTTCGCCGGAAGCATCTCGACCGCCGCTGACATTCCGCTGACACCAGCGGCCACCGATTTGTCAGGCGCGGGGAAACTCGTCGAGGCGGACCGACTGCGCCCTCGGGTACTTCCTGCCCTGCATCGGGGCGGGCGACCCGGTGAACGACACGGGCGTACCGGCCAGCAGCAAGGTCAGTCCCTCGGGCAGGTCGTCTCGGGAGACGAACCACGAACCGCCGCGGGTGTCGGTGATGAACCCGTGCGACTGTCCTGACTTCCAGGTGGTCACGGTTCCGCGCCTGCGGCCACGCGGCGAGCCCACCGGAGAGGCCACCGCCTCCGAGGACCGCACGAAGGCACCCCGCAACGGGTAATCGGGTTGGTCACCGGGAGCGAACAGCGCGTCGAAGCCGGGGGTGAAGGGCGTCGCGGCACGCAACGGCGCCGCGGTGCGCGGGGTCCAGGCAGGCGCCTTCTCGACCGTCTGCACGTCGACGACCGGCACGATCACGTGCACGCCACGCGCGGTCAGCCGCGTCACGAGCGGGGCGAAGTCGGCGTCCCCGGTGAGCAGGACGACCCACTGCAGCGGCACCGACACCGCGCGATCCCACGCCTCGAGCGCGAGGTGGACGTCGACGCCCTTCTCCTTGCCACCGTGCAGGGGCAGGTCGTGACGGGTGATGCCGGCGGCGGTCAGAGCCGCGTCGAAGGACACGGCCGGCGTCTCGATGCGGCCACGGGCGTAGTGCGTCTCCGCGACCACGCACTCGTCGAGCGGGCGGCCGGTCTCCGCGTGGACGTACCAGCGCACGGCGTCGTGCAGGCCGTCGAGCGAGATCCGCGCGGCCCTCCGGTGAGCGGTCGCGTAGAAGTCGCTGAGGTACGCGAACCACGTGCCGTCGTAGAACACTCCGATGCGGACGATCTTCCCCACCGCCCGGACATTACCCCTTCGCAGCGGGGTAGTCGCAGCTCACGGCCTCGGTGAGAGAGCAAAACCGCTGGCGCGGGTGCGCGATGATGGTGTCGATGTCCATCCAGCTGGCGTTCGGGGTGACCGCCGGACCCGGGTTGAGCTGCTGGCTCCCCGTGTCGGGCGGCAGAGCCGTGCCCAAACCCGCTGACGACCGGGCAGGCGCGAATCCGCCGGGCTCTCCCGTCGCCGTCGGACCGGCCGATGCGGAACCCGAGGCGGCACGGGAAGCGACCCGGCAGCTGGCTCTGCTCGTTCAG
>NZ_VSRL01000034.1 GCF_012184385.1 Lentzea indica | reverse complement strand
CACGAGTGATCTGCGGACTGTGGCGGCGCGCGCCGCGGGCTGACCGGGATGCCGGGCCGCTTGTGGAGCACGAGTCGCTTGCCGAGCGCGGCGGCACGCACCGCCGGTTGACCGGAGTGCCGTTATGGGCACCTCACGGACGTCGAGTGTCCGTGAGGTGCCCATGACGGCACAGGAAGGGAGAGCAATGGCCGTCATCATCGTCGGCGCGCCTGCCGACGAGACGCTGCGGAACCGGATGACCGCACTGGCGGAGGCGCACCGCCGGCGTGAGGCGTTCTTCGGGACATCATCTCCCGCCGTGGTGTCCGGGCCGCTGCCGGGAGAAGACTTCGTTCCCACGCCCCGCGCGCTCGACGCCGCACTGTCGGGGCCGTCGTGGGGCGAGAAGGTGGATGCCAAGCACCGCAAGGCGATCCGTCGCATCCCGGGCGCCATCATCAGATTCCCGCTGGAGGACGGCGGCACCGTCGACACCTTCATCACCGACTGGTCTCCGTTGCCCGGCGCGTGCGCCATCGCGGTCCACCCCGGTCACCCGCTCGCGACCGAGGAGGGCTTCACCGGCCGTTACGCCCGCCATCCGCTGACCGGCGATCTGATCGGCGTCTGGACCGCCGGCTGGGTCCGTCCCGACTTCGGCACCGGCGCGGTGGTGGTCAATCCGGCCCACTCCGAGGTGGACCTGGACTTCGCCCGCAGGACGGGCCTGCCGATCCGCTTCGCCCTGGCCGACCGGCCACCGTCCTGCGACCCGGAAACCTGGCCGCGACCACCGGTGGTCAAACGTGGGGTGACCCGCACGGGACAACCGTTCGACCAGGCCGCGCGGGATTACCTCGATGAACTGGTCGCCCACGGCCACGCCGAGCAGACGGCACTGCCGCACCTGACCAAACGGCACCCGAATCCTGAGCTGCTCGCGGCCCTGATGGCCGACCCGCGGACCACGGTGATCACCACGGCCGACGCGATCTCGAAGGACCTGCTGTGGGCTCGCGTGGCGCTGGCCGAGCTGGGCCGTGCAGCCACCCCGCGAATCGTCACGGACATCCCCGTGCGCAACCCGCAACAGGTCGAGTCCCTCATCAGGAACGTCGCCAGGAAGGAACCCGGCGCACCGGACAGGAAGCTCCTGCACGCGCTGGAGGCGGGTGACTTCGACGAAGCCTTCACCGCACTGCGGTCCACAACGGACCGGACCAGCGCGCAGACAGCGGTGCGGGTGTTGTTCGGCGCGGAATCTCTTGTGCCATAACCGGTTCCTAACTCCGCGCGGCTAGTTTCGCGGCAACTGAGCGACACACCGGCCGAGGAGGAACCGTGAACGATTCCGTCGCCAGGCTCGCCCGGCTCACCCCCGAGCAGCGAGCGCGACTGGTCGCCCGTGCTCGACAGGGCGCACCCGAACGGGAGAGCCGGGTCCCGCGCGTCGACCCCGGCGGGCCGATCCCCGCGTCGTTCGCCCAGGAACAGCTGTGGTTCCTGAGCAGGCTGGCACCAGGTGTGCCGAACTACAACGTCCCGTTCCGCTTCGCCCTGGACGGGCCTCTCGACGTCGACGCGCTCACCGGTGCCTTCAACGACGTGATCGAGCGGCACGACGTGCTGCGGACAACCCTCGCGGCCACCCAGGACGGCTTGCGGCAGATCGTTCACCGCCACCAGGAGCGAGAACTCCCCGAGCGGGACCTCAGCGGGTACGAGGAACCGGACGCGCTGGCCGAGCGCCGGGCGTTCGAGCTGGCGCGCACGGTGTTCGACCTCGAACAGGGTCCACTGTGGACCGCGGAGCTGCAGAAGCTCGCGGAGCGGCGGCACGTGCTCGTCTGGGTCGCCTCGCACGCGATCGCCGACGGCGGATCGATCGGCGTGGTCGTCGACGAGCTCGCGAAGTGCTACACGGCACGGGTCACGGGCAAACCGGCGCAGCTCGGCGAGAACCCGGTCCAGTTCGGCGACTTCGCGGCCTGGCAGCGCCAGGAGCTCACCGCCGAACGCATCGGCGAGCTGCTCGGCTACTGGCGCGAACAGGTGCGGGGGTACGCCGGGCTCGGCCTGTCCTACGACCACCCCAAGCGGCCGGGACTCGACGGTCGGACGATCACGTTCCGGGTCGACCCGTCCACCGGGGCCCTGATCGACAAACTGGCCAAGAAGCGCGCCTCGTCGCCGTTCATGGTGCTGCTCGCCACCTACCAGGTGCTGCTGATGCGGCTGAGCGGCCGGGACGACATCGCCGTCACCGCACCGCTCGCCGGACGCGACCGGCCCGAGTTCGAACGGGTCGCGGGTTCGCTCACCAACACCGTGGTGCTGCGCACCTCGCTGCGGGAGAACCCGTCGTTCGGGGACCTGGTCGACCGGGTCCGCGACGTCACGTTCGACGCGCTCAAGCACGCGGACCTGCCGTTCGGCAAGCTCGTGGAGGAGGTGCGGCCGGCCCGCGACGGGCAGTCCAACCCGATCGCGCAGACCATCTTCAGCTACGCCGGCACGCCGATGACGCGCAGCGAGACGCCGTTCGGCCCAGATGTGCGGATGCGGTGCGATGGCATGTCGAACGACACCGTGCGGTTCGACTTCGAGCTGGTGCTCGACGAGAAGCTGGAGGGACTGAGCGCCCGGTTCGAGTACAACGCCGACTGGATCGAACGGGCGAGTGCCGAGCTGATCTGCCAGGCGTACCAGGAGATTCTCGCCTCGGCGGTGCGGCACCCCGAGCAGAAGCTCGACGAGCTGCCCGCGCCGGAGCTGCCCCGCTGGGAGCCGGAGGAGGACATCCCCGAGCAGGTCCGCCGAAGCACCGGCGCCGTGTCGCCGTTGGAGGAGCGGCTCACCGAGCTGTGGGCGGCGAGGCTCGATGTCGAGCGCGTCGGCCGTGACGACGACTTCTTCGGACTGGGCGGGCATTCGTTCCTCGCCACCGAGCTGGTGGCCGACATCAACGATCAGCTGGGTTCCCGCCTCACCGTCCTGGAGCTCTTCCAGGCCAGCACGGTCGCGTCGCTGGCGAAGGTGATCGAGGAGACGCCCGGCACCGAGCCCGACGAGCCCGATCTCGCCGAGACCGTGGAGAGCATGTCCGACGACGAGGTCGCGGCCGCGTTGCGGCGCCTGCGGTCCCGTGCCTGAAGGAGGTCCCCAGATGTCCGTCCCCGCTTACCGGTCGCAGGAGTGGCTGTTCGACGTGGCGGCCGGCCGGTACGAGGTCGACCTCGCGGTCAGCGGCATGGAGGCGCACAGCGTCGAGCCGCTGCTCGCGGAGATGACCACGAAGGCCGGCTACGACGTCGACCGCGGCGCCGGGAAACTCCGCGAGGCGGTCGCCGCGCTCTACCGCGTGCGCCCCGGAGAACGTGCTGATCACGCACGGCGCGCAGGAAGCGCTCTACCTGCTCTACGCGGCGCTGCTCGAACCCGGCGACGAGGTCGTCGCCCGCAGCCCCGGCTGGCAGCAGACCCTCGACCTGCCCGCCCGGTTCGGCGCGACCACGAAGACCGTCGACTACGACCTGACCAACGGCGACGCGGACGGCGGGCGCACGGACCGCGGCCGCGGTCGGCCGGGGCACTCGCATGGTCGTGCTCAACAGCCCGCACAACCCGACCGGGCTGACGTTCTGCGACGCGCAGTGGGAACCGCTGAGCGCGACGAACACGTTGGTGGTCAACGACGAGGAGTACCTCACCGACTTCGGTCGCAGCGTCGTGCAGCACGTGCCCGGATCGTGCTCGGTCAGCTCGCTGTCCAAGGTGTACGGGTTCCCCGGACTGCGGCTCGGCTGGCTCGTCGGCCCGTCCGACGTGGTCGAGAAGTGCGTGAACTACCGCCGCTACACCACGATCAGCAACTCGCCACTGCTCGAGGATCTCGGCCTGGCGGTGCTGCGGCGCCGCGAGACCTACCTCGCCGAGTACGAGCAGCGGCTCACCGACGGCTGGCGGGTGTTCCGGGAGTGGGCGACCGGACACCCCCAGCTGCAGCCGCTCGAACCGCAGGGCACGCCGTACGCGTTCTGCCGCGTGGATCTGCCGGCGACCTCGTCGTGGCAGCTCTGCACCGAGCTGCTCGACCGGGAACGGCTGCTGCTCATGCCGGGCGACGTCTTCGGCGCCCCGGGCCACATCCGGATCTCCTACGCCCGGCCGGTCGACCTGCTCACCGACGGCCTCGCACGGCTCGGCCGGGTCGTGGACGCGTTGGCCGGCCTCGAACTCGCGGAGCTGACATGACGATCACACCGAGTGCCACCGAGGTGGAGACGATCACCATCGGCGACCGGACGATCGTGCTGCGCCGCGTCCACGGCCACCTCGAGTACACCGCGTGCGAGGAACTGCAGCGCCGCATCTGGGGCGAGGAGGACATCGCACGCGTGCCGTTGCTGGACATGGTGACCGCACAGGAGAACGGCGGGTTCGTGCTCGGCGCGTTCACCGCGGACCGCGATCTCGCCGGGTTCGTGTTCTCGTTCCCCGGCGTCACGTCGCACGGCGAGGTCAAGCAGTGCTCGGTGCTCGCCGCGGTCGCGCCCGAGTACCAGAACCTCGGCCTCGGCTTCCGGCTCAAGCAGTACCAGGCGCAGCTCGCGGCCCAGCACGGGTTCCGGCTGATCACGTGGACGTTCGACCCGCTCTCCGGGCGCAACGTGCTGTTCAACCTGAACAAGCTCGGCGCCGTCGGGGTCGACTACGTGGTCAACGCGTACGGCGTCGGGCTCGGCCTCAACGCGGGCCTCGAGACCGACCGGCTGCTCGTCGCCTGGCACGTGCCGCACGTGCCACGCCAGCGAGACCACGGCGGCGGCACGCCGGTCAACGACATCCGCTTCTCCCGCGCCGGGCTGCCGGTGCCCGCCTGGGCCACGACCGAGTGCGACGACCACACCGTGCTGCTCAAGGTGCCGTGGGACGTCTACGCCATCAGCTCCCACGACCGGGAGCTCGCGATCTCCTGGCGGCACACGAGCCGGGAACTGCTCGGCGGTTACCTCGGCCGCGGCTACCGCGCCGTCGGGTTGCGGGTGCACGAGCGGGGCGCACCACCGACCTACGTGTTGCGCCGGGGCGCGTTATGACGCTGGGAGCGTTGTTCGACGAGGCGGTCGGCCGGTTCGGCGACCGGCCGGTGCTGCTCGGTCCTGAAGTGTCCTATGTGGACTATGCGGCGCGGGTCAACGGATGCGCGCACGTGCTGCGCGATCTGGGCGTGGGCAGGGGAGACGCGGTGGCGGCGGTGTTGCCGAACTCGCCGGTCCTGCTCACGCTGTGGCTCGCGGTCGCGAAGCTCCGAGCGGTGCTCGTGCCGCTGAACCCCGCGTTGCGCGACGCCGAGCTGGCACCGCTGCTCGCGCACTCCGGCGCGGTACTGGTCGTCACGGATCGTCCAGTGCCCTGGCGCACGATCAGGCCAGAGGAACTCGACGTGACAGCGCCGGCCGCGCCGGACGTGCGCGTCGAGCCCGACGACCCGGTCACCGTGCTCTACACGTCCGGCACGACCGGGGCGCCCAAGGGCTGCGTGCTCAGCCACACGTCGTACACCGCGCCCGCTCCGGCGTTCGTGCACCGGCTCGGACTCGACCAGGACGACCGCCTGCTGGCGTGCCTGCCGTTGTTCCACATGGCCGGCCAGTCGTTCGCGGTGAGCGCGCTGCAGGCGGGCGCGTCCATCGGCGTGGTGCCGAAGTTCAGCGCGTCGGGGTTCTGGGACCAGGTCGCGCAATTCCGCGCAACGGTGTTCCGCCACCTCGGCGAGATGCTCACGCTCATCCTGCGCAGTCCTGTGCAGCCGGCGAACCACGGGCTGCGCCTGGTCTACGGCGGCGGCGCGCGGCCCGACGTGGCGCGCGCGTTCACCGAGCGGTTCGGCACGACGGTCGTCGAGGGCTACGGGATGAGCGAGACGAACACAGTGCTGTGCGGTGATCCGGGCGCGCCGCGGCCGGGGTCGATGGGTACGCCGCTGCCGCCCGCCGAGGTGCGGGTGGACGCCCCTGTCGGTGAGGTCGGGGAGATCCAGGTGCGCGGACCCGGCCTGATGAAGGGCTATCACCGCGACCCAGGACGGACCCGCGCCGCGTTCGCGTCGTCCTGGCTGCGGACCGGCGACCTGGGCTGGATGGACCACCAGGCGCACGTGTACTTCGCCGCGCGGCGCACCGACGTGATCCGCAGGCGCGGCGAGAACGTCGACCCGGCCGAGGTCGAGGAGGCGCTCGGCGAGCACCCGGACGTGCTGCTGGGCGCCGTGGTCGGCGTGCCGGGCGAGGAGTCCGACGAGGACGTCGCCGCGTTCGTCGTGCCGCTGCCCGGCGTGCGACTGGAGGCCGCGGACGTGCGGACCTGGTGCCGCACGCGCCTGGCGTCGTTCAAAGTGCCGAACCACGTTCACGTGGTGGACCGGCTGCCGATGACACCCACTTCGAAGATCAACCGGTCCCTGCTGCGGGCGGCCGGTGCACACGGGAGGAACCCGCTATGGTGAACGACCTCGCCGAGAGGGCACGCACGCTGCGCAGGCACGTCGTGCACCTGGCGGCCGACTCGCCCGGCGCACACGTCGGCGGCTCGATGTCGGTCGTGGAAATACTGACCACCCTTTACTTCGACGGCGTGCTGCGCGTCGACCCGGCCGACCCCGCCATGCCCGGCAGGGACCGGCTCATCTTCAGCAAGGGCCACTCCAGCGCCGCGTACTACGCCGCGCTCGCCGAGGCGGGCTTCTTCCCGGTGTCCGAACTGGACACCTACAAGAAGACCGGCAGCAGGCTCGCGGGCCACCCTCACACCGGCGTACCCGGTGTCGAACTGGCCACCGGCTCGCTCGGCCACGGCCTTCCGGTCGGCGTCGGCCTCGCGATGGCCGCCCAGGCCGACGGGTCGCCCTGCCGGGTGTTCGTGATCGTCGGCGACGGTGAGTGCCAGGAGGGCTCGGTGTGGGAGCCGCGATGGCGGCCGCGCACTACCGGCTCGACAACCTCGTGGTGATCGTCGACCGCAACGGCATCCAGGAGGACGGTCCGACCGAGGAGATCATGGCGCTGGAACCGTTGGCGGACAAGTGGAGGGCCTTCGGCTGGGCGACCGTCGAGGTCGACGGCCACGACGTGGGCGAGCTGTCGAACGTCCTGCACGAGGTGCCGCTCACCTGGAACCGGCCGACCGCGATCATCGCGAAGACGGTGAAGGGCAAGGGGTTGTCGTTCTCGGAGAACACCAACACCTGGCACTACGGCCACCTTTCGGCTGATCTGAAGCAACAGGCACTGCGGGAGCTGGCCGCGCAGGGAACCGACGGAGGTGCGCGATGACGGCACTGGCCGATCTCCGTGAGGGACTGCGGTTCGATCCCGCGACGACGACGGCGTTCGAAGCGTGCCGGATGGCGCAGCTCGATCTCGCGCTGGAGGATCCGCGCGTCGTGTCGGTCGAAGCGGACCTCGGCGACTGCTGGGGGCTCAAGTTCCGCGAGTCCATGCCGGACCGGTTCCTCGACTTCGGCATCGCCGAGGCGAGCGCGACCGGCGCCGCGGCCGGCCTGGCGATGAGCGGGAAACGCCCGTTCCTCAACACGTTCGGCACGTTCGCGTTGATGCGCGCGGCCGAACAGGTGCGGCTCGACATCTGCTACCACCGCGCGCCGGTGGTGATCGCCGGCATGTTCACCGGCATCGCGGCCGGCTTCTCCGGTCCAACGCACCACGCCATCGAGGACTTGGCGGTGGCGCGCGCGTTGCCGAACCTCACGGTGATCGCGCCGGCCGACGCGGTGCAGGCGTACGACGCGACCCGCGCGGCGTTCGCGCACAACGCGGCGGTGTACCTGAGGCTCGGCGTCGAACCGGGTCCTCAGGTCTACGACGCGCACGAGCCGTTCGAGGTCGGGCGTGGGCGCGTGCTGCGCCAGGGTGATCGTCTCACCATCGTGACGTGCGGCGTGACGATCGTGCCCGAGGTGCTGATGGCCGCCGAGCGGCTCGGCGACGTCGAGGTCGTCGACATGCCGACGATCAAGCCGATCGACCGCGAACTGCTGGTGCGCAGCGCGTCGCGCACCGGCCGGGTGGTCACCGTCGAGGAACACTCGGCGATCGGCGGCCTGGGCAGCGCGGTCGCCGAGGTGCTCGCCGAGCACGCGCCGGTGCCGCTGTGCCGGATCGGGCTGCCGGACGCGTTCGTCAAGGAGATCGGCGACTACGCCGAGCAGCTGCGCCGGTTCGAGCTGGACGCGGCGGGCATCGAGAGGCGGGTGCGGGCATGGGTGTCCTAGGAATCCTCATGCTGGAGGGCAAGATGGCCGACGTGCCTGGGTGCATGGCGTCGGCGGAGACGTTCGGCTATCCGGTGATCCGGCACGTCGTCCGCGGCTCGCGCACCCCGCGCAGCCAGGAGGAGGCCGAGGCGATGCTGCCGCTGTACGTCGAGGCGGCGCGTGAGCTGGAGGCCAAGGGCGCCACCGTGATCACCGCGAACTGCGGGCTCATCGCGTTGCTGCAGGACGAGCTCAGCGCCGCGGTGACCGTGCCCGTCGTGACGTCGAGCCTCGCGCTGGTCCCCGCCGTCTCGAAGCTGGTGGGTGGCCGGCCGATCGGGGTGCTCACGTTCTTCACCGAGGCGGTGGGGGAGCGCAACTTCCGCGCCAGCGGCTGGAGCTCGGCCGACATCCCGGTCGTGCTCGGCGGGGTCGGGAAGCACCCGTCGTGGCTCGAGTTCCTGGAGACCAAGGAGGTCACGCCGGCGCTGCGCGAGCAGATGCGCCGGGACCTGCTCTCGGTCGTCGAGGACATGCTCGCGCGCGAGCCTTCGCTGGGCGCGATCGTGTGCGAGTGCACGATGCTGCCCGCTGTGCTCGAGACGTGCGGGCGAACTCGCCCGTGCCGATCTTCGACGTCCTGACCGCGCTGGACTGGGCGGTCAGCGGGTTCGTCCGGCCGGCTGCGGCCGTGTCCTCGCTCGCCGTCTCGGGAGGTCGGGTGCGATGAGACTGCGCCTGCCGCCCAGTGTGCGGTTCGGCGCGGAGTCACCACGCAGATCCCCGACGTTGTGCGGGAATGCGGTGGTGCGGCGGCACTCGTGGTCACCGACCACGGTGTGCTCGCCGCTCGCGTTGTGGACCGGGTGCTGGACGCACTGGACGTTCCGCGTTCCGTGTACGTCACCGGATCGGCGTGCGCGACCGAGGTTGCCGCGTGCCGGGACGCGTTGCCAGGACACGACGGGGTGATCGCCGTCGGTGGTGGCAGCGTCATCGACGTGGCCAAGGCGGCAGTGGCCCTGTTCGGCGCTGAGGGGCCCCTGGAGTCCCTGTACGGCCTCGACCAGGTGCGGGGCCCGGCCATGCCCCTCGTGGCCGTGCCGACCACACCGGGCAGTGGCGGCGAGGTGTCGTCGCACGCCGTCGTGACCGACGGGGACCGCAGGCACGCGGTGAGCGGTGCCCCACTGGTTCCCCGCGCGGTCGTCATCGATCCGGATCTGGCGGTGACGTTGCCGTACCCGGCCACGCTCGCGTGTGCGCTGGATGCGTTGATGCATGGTGCCGAGGCTTATCTCGCACGTGCGGCGACGCCATTCAGCGATGCCCTTGCTCTGCCCGGAGTTCGGCGGATCGTCTCTTCGTTGCTCACGCCGGACCGGGTCGAGCTGAGCGCGGGATGCCTGCAGGCGAACCTCGCGATGGCACAGGCCAACGCCGGCCTCGTCCACGCGCTCGGGTATCCGCTCACCCAGCGGTACGGCATCCCGCACGGGATCGCCAACGTGACGGTGGCACCCGCGGTGCTGCGGGCCAGCCGGCACGCGCAGGAACAGCGTGACGCCGAGCTGGCCGAGTGCTTCGGCACGCCCGACCTCGCGTGCGGGCTCACCGCGTTCCTCGACCGGCTCGGCGTGGAGCGGGACTTCCCGGCCGGCGACGCAGACCAGCTCGCTGCCGACGCCCTGCACTACAGGCCCGTCCGGGCCAACTGGCGGTTCGAGGCCACGGTCGACGACATAGCCGCCATGTACCGTTCCGCCGCATGACGACAAGCGAGAAGGCCCGGCAGCCGCCGGGCCTTCTCGTTGTCGGGCGGATCAGACCGGGACCGCAGCGGCGTTCTCCGGCACCGTCACCTTCTGCATGAACGCGGCCACCAGGCCGGCTCCGACGGCGAGCACGACGGCCGCCACCACGAACGCGAGCCGGTAACCGGACACGGTCGCCTCGTTCTGCACGACACCGGTGGTCACGGCGTTCGCGGCGTGGTTCAGCGCGATCGTCGTCAGCACCGCGAGGCCGAGCGCGCTACCCAGCTGCTGCACCGAGGTCTGCACACCCGAACCCAGTCCGGCGTCCTCATCGGACAGTTCGTGCAGCGCGGCGTTCTGCAGCGCGGGCAGGCCGATGGCGAGACCGAACGCGAGCACCGCGGTCGCCGGCACCAGCTGGCCCCAGAACGAGCCGTGCGCGTCGATGCGGGCGAGCAGCAGCATGCCGGCCGCCGACACGACGAAGCCGACGATGATGGCCGTCTTCGGGCCGAAGCGCGTCACCAGTTGAGTGGACAGCACCATGCCGGGGATGAACGCGATGCAGAACGGGATGTAGGCCAGACCGGACTGCAACGGCGAATAACCCAGCACCTGCTGGACGTACAGCGTGACGAGGAAGAACATCGCGGCCATCGCGCTGGTCAGCAGGATCGTCGTGACGTTGGCCGACACGCGCGTCCGGTTCGCGAAGAACCGCAGCGGCATCATCGGGTCGTCGGAACGAGCCTCGACCAGGACGAAGAGTCCGAGCAGGACGACACCGGCGACGATCGAACCCCACACGCCGAAGCTGCCCCAAGGATGCTCGGCGGCGCGCAGCAGGCCGTTCACGACCAGGATGAGGCCACCGGTCACCAGCAGGCCGCCGGTAACGTCGAGCTTGCGGCGCACGCCCTGGGCGGGCGCGTCCTGCACCAGCTTGGCGCACAGCACCAGTGCGATGATCGCGATCGGGATGTTGATGAAGAACACCCAGCGCCAGTTGGCCAGGTCGACGAGCACACCGGACAGCAGGACACCGACGGTCGCGCCGATGCCGGCCAGGCCACCCCAGATGCCGAGCGCCTTGGCGCGCTCGCCGGGCGTGGTGAACATCAGCACGATCAGCGCCAGCGCCGCGGGCGACGCGAGCGCCTCACCGACACCCTGCAGGAAGCGGCTGGCGATCAGCACTTCGGAGTTCCACGCCGCACCGCTGGTCAGCGAGGCGAACGCGAACACGGAGGTGCCGATGACGAAAATCCTCTTGCGGCCCAGCAGGTCGGCGAACCGCCCGCCGAGCAGCAGCAGGCCGCCGGCGGTGAGCAGGTAACCGTTGACCACCCAGGCGAGACCCGCCTGCGAGGTCCCCAGGTCGTTCCGAATGGACGGCAGGGCGATGTTCACGATCGTGTTGTCGATGACGATCATGAACTGCACCAGCGCCAGCACGGCCAACGCTTGCCACCGGCGAGGATTCGCCTCGGGGGCTGTCACCCTCTCGCGGCTACGATTCTCCACAGTGGACATTTGAACTCCCGTGGAACAGTCGAAAACGGGTCTATCCCAGGAAACCGCTTGCAGGGTTCCCCGGTCCAACAACAACCACGCCTGGCTTGACAACCAACGGTTGTTACCCAAGATGGGCTAGTGGAACTCGACATGGCACAGGTACGGGCATTCGTGACGGCCGCAGAAGAACTGCACTTCGGACGCGCTGCGGAGCGCCTGTACGTGAGCCAGCAAGCTCTTTCCAAGCGAGTGAGCAAACTGGAGGATTCGCTCTCGGCACGACTTTTCGACCGGTCCACCCAGAAGGTCGAGCTCACCCCGGCAGGTGAACGGTTCCTCCCGTACGCGATCGACGCGCTGGCCGCCGCCGACGCCGCGGTCGCGTCCATCAAGGAGACCAGGCAGACCGTGCGCGTCGACGTGCTCGACGAACGCCTGGCGCCCATGCAGCTCGTCCGGCACGCCATGCGCAGGCTGGAGAACCTCCCGATCGAGGTGAGCATGCGCCACGGCCTGCCGAACGCGCTGTCCGCGCTGCGCAGCGGCGAGGCCGACGCGGCGTTCGGTCGCGTGCACTCGCTGGCGCCGCGGGAGGTCGCCGAGCTGGCGCATCGCCTGGTGCTGCTGGAACCCCTGGCGCTGCTGGTGAGCCGTGACCACCCGCTCGCCGCCGCCGACTCGGTGGGTCTGGCGTCCCTGCGCGAGGTTCCGCTCTGGGCGCCGATCGGCGGTGCTGTGGCGGAGTGGGCCGCCTACCTCAAGCAGTTCGCCGAGGCGTGGCATCTTCGCGTGGACTTCTCCGGCCCGTCGCTCAGCCTGGACTACCTGGTGGACGACATCGCCTCCCGCCCGGAGGTGGCGACGCTGGTGGGCGGCCGGATGCAGCTGCCGCCCACGTCCCGCGCGGCCGTGGTCTACCTGACCGACCCGACGCCGGTCTATCCGTGGTCGCTGGTGTGGCCCAAGGGCAAGGAACACCCGTTGCTGCGGGCGCTCCTGGACGCGTTCACCGAGGGTTTCACCTGGCCCCAGGACGTGTGGCTGGCCGAGGCCGACCGGATCGGCCTGACCGCGTAACCGGCGGCTGCCACGATGGGGGACATGGACGGTCCACACGACCTGGGCGGGGCGCCGGGCTTCGGGCCCGTGCGGTTCGACCCGGACGATCCGCTGTTCTCGTCCGACTGGGAACGCAAGGTGTTCGGTCTGACGATGGCCACCTCGACGATCAGCCTGTACAACCGCGACGAGAACCGGCATGCCCGTGAACGCATGCCCGTGGAGGAATACCGCTCCACCGGCTACTTCGAGCAGTGGCTGGTGGCGCTGGAGACCAACCTGACCGAGCTGGGCGTGCTGGACGCCGCCGCGGTGCGCGAGCGCGTGGCGGAGTTCCTGGACGAACCCGGCCGCGAGGTGCGCGGCAAGGATCGGCCCGAGCTGTTCGAGCTGTTCCGCGACACCCTCGAGTTCGGTGCCTCGCTGGAGCGGCCTGCCGCCCCGCCGCGATTTGCGGTGGGGTCACGGGTTCGCGCTGTCCGGGACGCGAAACCCGGCCACACGCGGCTGCCCGCGTACGTGCGCGGCCATGTGGGGGTTGTGCGGCGTGTCGACGGTGCGTTCGTGCTCCCGGACACCAACGCGCACCACGAGGGCGAGAACCCGGAAAACACCTACAACGTGGGGTTTAGCGCGCGGGACGTGTGGGGTAAAGGGGACCACGAGGTGCTGGTGGACGTCTGGGAGAGCTACCTCGAGCCGGCCGACTGAACCGGGGGAGGCATCGTGTCGGACGAAGCCGAGCTGCGCGCACGGGTCAAGGCCCTGGAGTCTCTGCTCGTCGAACGCGGGCTGATCGGCGCGGACACGGTGGACCAGATCGTCGAGGTCTACGAGTCCGAGATCGGGCCGTTGCTGGGGGCGAAGGTCGTCGCGCGGGCGTGGGTGGATCCCGGGTTCAAGGAACGCCTGCTGAGCGACGCCACGGCCGCGTGCGGCGAACTCGGCATCGGCGGCCTGCAGGGCGAGCAGCTCGTCGCCGTCGAGAACACCGATTCCGTGCACAACGTCGTCGTGTGCACTTTGTGTTCGTGTTATCCGTGGCCGGTCCTCGGCATTCCACCCAACTGGTACAAGAGCCCCGAATATCGGGCCCGCATGGTCGCCGAGCCACGTCGCGTGCTGGCCGAGGACTTCGGGTTGCCGCTCGGCGAGGACGTCGAGATCCGCGTTCAGGACTCCAGTGCGGAGATGCGGTATTTCACCGTGCCGCAACGGCCTGCTGGCACCGAGGACTGGGACGAGGAACGACTGGCGGGCGTCGTGACGCGCGAGTCGATGGTGGGGGTGGCGGTGCTGTGACCGCGCCGGCCGAGCTTCCCGCGGACGTACCTCGCAGCAACGGCGAGCTGCTGTTCGAATCCCCTTGGGAGAGCCGTGCTTTCGGGCTCGCCGTCGCGCTGGCCGAGTCCGGGGCGCTGGTGTGGGACGACTTCCGCGCCGAATTGGTGAAGGCGATCGCCGAGCGGGATCCCGAAGCGCCCTACCGGTACTACGAGTACTGGCTGATCGCGTTGGAACGGGCCCTGGTGTCGACGGGGGTCTTCGACACCAGGGCCCTGCAGGCGTCAGCGCGTTCTGTCATGGACCATCCCGAGCACTAACGCAGGTCTGTCACTCCGGACGCTACGAACCCCTGGTTAGACATGGGTTACGCACCGCCGTCCGCCGCGCCCTCATAACCCCTGCCTAACCCCCGCCTCCTAACTTCGGCCGCCAGGCAGGTTCGGGAGGTCACATGGCACGGGCCGACTGCGGCCGGTTCTTCCGGGTCGTGGTGAACGAAGAGGGCCGGTACAGCATCTGGCCCACTGATCTCGCCGTGCCCGGGGGATGGCGGCCGACCGGCTTCTCCGGCACCAGGCAGGCGTGCCTGAACCAGGTGACCGAGCTGTGGCGCGACATGCGCCCCGGTGACGAGACCGGAACGGAGTGATCGATGGGACGCTGGTTGCTGCTGGAACCCGACGCGGACGCCGCGAAACGGCTGTTCTGCTTCCCGTTCGCCGGGGCGGGTGCGTCGACGTTCCGCGACTGGCCCGGTCGCATCGGCGACGTCGAGGTGTGCCCGGTGCAGCTGCCCGGCAGGGAGAACCGGATGCGGGAGCCCGCGTACACCGGCTTCGACGCGTTCGCCGATGACGCCGCGCGGGCGCTCGCGCCGTACCTGGACCGGCCGTTCGCGTTCTTCGGGCACTGCATGGGCGCGTTGCTCGCGCACGCCGTCGCGGATCGGCTCGACCACAAACCGCAGCGGTTGTTCGTGTCGTCGTCGTACGTGCCGTATCTCGGGGTGTCCAAGCCGTTCCACCCCGACATGTCCGACGAGCACCTGGCCGAGGAGCTGCGGGCGATCACGAAGCGGCTCGGCGGGCCCGAACCGTTGCCGGAGCTGCTGGAGCTGTCGGTCATGGTGCTGCGCAAGGACATCGAGATGTGCTTCGAGCACGCGCCGCCCGCCCGGCCGCTCAAGTGTCCGATCACGACGATCGGGTGGGCGGACGACACGATCGTGCCCGCCGGCGACATGGGCGAGTGGACCGAGTACGGCGACGTGACGCAGCACGTGCTGAAGGGCGACTTCTTCGACTTCCTCAGCGCGCCGGCGGAGCTTCGCGACGTCATCGCACGGGACTTCAAGGAATGAGGCGGAAATCGTGACCAGCAAGACGCTCGTGGAACTGTTCGCGCGCAGTGTGCGGGACCACTCCGGCAAGTCCGCGGTCGCCGACGACGAACTCCAGCTCAGCTACGCCGAGCTGGACGCCCGCTCGGACGCGCTGGCGCACCGGCTCGCCGAGATCGGCGTCGGACGGGAGGACCGGGTCGCGGTGCACCTGTACCGCGGCGTGGACGTCGTCGTGGCCGTGCTCGGCGTGCTCAAGGCCGGTGCCGCGTATCTCCCGATCGACACGCGCTACGAGGGCGGCCGGCGTGATCACATGATCACCGCGGGCGAGGTGCGGCTGGTGATCACCGAGCCGGACCTCGCGGCCGGGCTGCCGGACGTCGAGGTGCTGCACTGGCGCAGTGAGCCTGTGGAGTCGCCCAAAGTGGAGTCACCCGGACCGCTGCCCGGTCCCGAGCCGTCTGACGCCGCGTGTGTCCTCTACACCTCGGGGTCGACCGGCCAGCCGAAGGCGATCGTGCTGGAGCACCGGCAGATGGTGGCGTTCGCGCTGAACCCGGCGTTGCCCGAGATGAGTCCGGAGGACCGCACCGCGCAGGTCGCGAGCATCTCGTTCGACCCCGCCAACTTCGAGATCTGGTGCACGCTGGCCGCGGGCGCCGAGCTCGTGGTGCTGCCGTCGATTCCGGAGCTGCTCGACGGCGACATCCAGCGTGAGCTCAAGCGCCGCAGGATCACCGTGATGCTGGCGCCGGCCATCGCGATCAACCACGCGGTGAAGGTGGACCGCGACTCGTTCGCGCCGCTGCGCGTGCTGCACTCCGGTGGTGACGTCCTGCTGCCGTCGACGTGCCGCGACCTGCTCGCGAGCAAGTTCGGCGGGCGGCTCTTCAACCTGTACGGCCCGGCCGAGACAACGACCGCGTGCACCGTGTTCGAGGTCACCGAGGTGCCGGAGGACCTGGAGAGCGTGCCGATCGGCCGCGCGCTGGAGGGCTACCACCTGTACGTGCTCGACCCCGACTTCAAGCCCGTGCCACATGGCGAGCCCGGTGAGCTGTGGGTGGGTGGCGCGGGGGTGAGCCGGGGCTACCTGAACCGGCCCGACCTGACCGCGGAACGGTTCGTGCCGGACCCGTTCGCGGCCGACGGCGGCGCGATGTACCGGACCGGCGACCGGGTGCGCTGGAACGACGGTGTGCTCGAGTACCTGGGCCGGTTCGACACCCAGGTCAAGATCCGCGGCTACCGGGTCGAGCCCGGTGAGGTGGAGCGTGCGCTGTGCGCCAACCCGGACGTTCGCGAGGCGGCCGTGATCGCGACCGGTGAGCCGGGGGAGAAGCGGCTCGTCGCGTTCCTCGTGCCCGCGGTGGAGTCGTTGTCGCTCAAGGAGTTGCGAGCCGACCTGAACCGCCGCGTCGCGGACTTCCTGGTGCCGAGCGAGTTCATCGTGCTGCCCGCCATGCCGACCGACGCGCACGGCAAGCGCGACTGGGACGACCTCGGCCACACGGCGTCGAGCCGGCTGCGGCAGCGGCCGGACCACGTCGCCCCGCGCACCGAGACCGAGCGGTATCTGGCCGAATTGTGGGAGCGCCTGCTGATCGTGGAGCACGTGGGCGTGAACGACGATTTCTTCGTGCTGGGCGGGCACTCGTTGCTGGCAGTCCGGCTGCGCTCGTTGGTGCGCAAGGAGCTCAAGGTGACGCTGCGGCCGCGCGCGGTCTTCGAGCACAGCGTGCTGGGCGAGCTGGCGGAGCTGGTGGACCGGACGAGGGAGGGGGCGATGGTGTCGTGACCACCGCCAGGACCATCGATCTCACCGACACCGACCTGTTCGTGCACGGCGACCCGCACGAGGTGTGGGCCTACCTGCGGCACAACGAGCCGGTGCACTGGAACCCGTCGGCCGACGGCGGCTTCTGGTCGTTGACGAGGTACGCCGACATCCACGACGTGTACCTGGACCCGTCGACGTTCAGCTCCGAGCAGGGCACCGTGATGGGCGGCTCGTTCGGCAGCGCCCAGGACAGCGCCACCGGCCAGATGCTGATCTGCGCCGACCCGCCAGAGCACCGCCTGCTGCGCCAGCAGGTCAAGCAGGGCTTCGCCGCCAGGATGCTCGAGGTGATCGGCGAGAGCGTGCGCCGGTACGCGACCCGCGCCCTCGACGGGATCGTGGCGGCCGGCGGCGGCGACTTCGCGGTCGACGTCGCACCGGAGCTGCCGGCCGGCGTGCTCGCGGCGATGTTCGGACTGTCCACGGAGGACGCCCACCACCTGCTCGCGCTGACCCGCAACATGATCGGCTCCGAGGACGGCGAGTACCGCGATGATCTCCGGGACGGTGAGCTGGCGCTGGTCAGCGCGCAGGTCGAGATCTTCGACTTCCTAGGCGACCTGGCGGACGAACGCCGGGGCGGGTCGGGCGACGACCTGGTCAGCATGCTGCTGAACTCGTGCGTCAACGGCCGTCCGATGTCCGACGCGGAGATCCTCTACAACTGCCTCAACGTCGTCGTGGGCGGCAACGAGACCACCCCGTACACCGCGTGCGCGGGCGTGGCGGCCTTCGCCGAGTTCCCCGACCAGGCGGACCGGTTCTACGCCGACCCGACGGTCCTGCCGACCGCGTTGGACGAGATCCTGCGCTGGACCTCCACCAACGCCTACGTGCAGCGGACCGCCACCCGCGACACCGCGATCCGCGGCGTCGCGATCACCAAGGGCGACAAGCTGACCCTGTGGAACGCGTCGGCGAACCGCGACGAGGACGTGTTCGCTTCGGCCGACCGCTTCGACGTCACCCGCACGCCCAACCACCACATCGCGTTCGGTGTCGGCAACCACCGTTGCATCGGGCAGACCGTGGCGCGGCAGGAGATCACCATCCTGTTCGAGCTGCTGCGCGACCGCGGGATCCGGTTCGAGCTGGACGGGCCGATCGAGCGGCTGCGGTCCAACTTCATGCTCGGTACCAAGCACATGCCGGTGCGCGTGCGCTGAGACGAGAGAAGGGCGGCTCCGGGGGAGCCGCCCTTCTCTCATGCGGTCTTCGCCGCCGCCCACGTTCTGACGAAGTTGGCGAAGAGCCGCAGCCCGTGGCCGGTGGTGATGCTCTCCGGGTGGAACTGCACCGACTCGAGCGGCAGGGTGCGGTGCCGCAGTCCCATGACGTAGCCGTCGTCCTCGGACCGGGCCGTCATCTCCAGCACGTCCGGCACGGTGTTCTCGACGACGATCAGCGAGTGGTACCGGGTGGCCTCGAACGGGCTGGGCAGGCCGCGGAACACGCCGCGCCCGTCGTGCCGCACCGGACTGGTCTTGCCGTGCACGAGGTGGGTCGCCGGCCGCACGTCGGCACCGTGCGCGAGCCCGATGGCCTGGTGGCCGAGGCACACGCCCAGCATCGGCGTCGAGTCGGCGAACCGGTGCACCAGCTCGACGTGGCCAGAGGCCGCGGGGTGGCCGGGGCCGGGACCGAGCACGATGAGGTCCGGCCGCAGCGCTGCCACGTCGGCGTGCGCCAGCTCGTTCGAGCGGATCACGACCGGTCCCGCGTCCACGGAGTCGAGGTACTGCCGGATGATGTGCACGAAGCTGTCGTAGGCGTCGACGACGAGCGTCCTCACGAGGCGAGCTCCTTTCCGGTGACCGCCCAGTAGGCGGCGCTCATCTTGGCCAGGGTCTCCCGCCACTCCTTGCCGGGATCGGAGTCCGCCACCACGCCGGCGGACGCCCTGGTGCGATAGGTGGTCCCGGCGTGGGTGAGGCTGCGGATGCACAGCGCGAGGTTGAGCGTCCCGTCGAAGTCGATGAGGCCGAGCGCGCCCGCATAGAGGCCGCGGCGGCTCGTCTCGATCGACTCGATGATCTCCATTGCGCGGATCTTCGGCGCACCCGTCATGGTCCCGGACGGGAACAGCGCGCGCACCACCTCGTAAGCGTCCACATCGGACACTCGGCCGGTCACTGTGGACACCAGGTGTGCCACGTGGGAGTAGCGGTCGACGACGAGCATGTCCGGCACGTCCAGCGTGCCGCGGTCGCAGACCCGGCCGATGTCGTTGCGGCACAGGTCGACCAGCATGACGTGCTCGGCGATCTCCTTGGGGTCGGCGCGCAGCCGGGCCGCCGCCTCCGGGCCGGCGTCCAGCGGGATCGTGCCCGCGATCGGGCGCATGGTGGCCACACCGTCGGCGTAGCGCACGAACAGCTCCGGGCTCGCGCCGATCACCGTGTGCCCGGCGAAGTGCGCCAGGTACATGTACGGGGACGGGTTGCGCTCGCGCAGCCGCCGGTAGGCGTCGATCGGTGCGAGCGGACTGGTGATGCGGAGCTCGTGCCCGATCTGCACCTGGTAGATGTCGCCGATCGCGATGTGGTCCAGCGCCCGGCGCACGTTGCGGCGGAAGGCCGGCTCGTCCGTCTCGTCGACGCACACCGCGGGCGGAAGTGCCGTCTCCGGCGCCTCGGGAACAACGCTCAGAGCGTCCAGCACCGCGTCCGGGTCCAGGTCGGGCCAGAGATCGCTGTGGTGCACGAGCAGCTCCGCCTCGCCGGTGGCGAGGTCGAACCGGACGCGCCCTTGGTGAAGCACCAGGCACACGTCCGGTTCGTCGTGGTCGCAGGGGATGGTCCGGGGCAGCCGCTCGACGTGGTGCGCGGTGTCGTAGCCGAAGAACGACAGGAAGCCGAAGTCAGGCGTCGGCGGGAACGTGCTCTGCGCCTCGCGCAGCAGCTCCCACAGGTCGCAGAAGGGCAGCGAGATCCGGGACCGCACGGCCTCGACCACGGCGGGGACGCCGGTGAGGCGCACGTCGTCCCCGTACACCGAGAGAGTCAGCAGCACGCCGAAACCGACCACCGCGTGGCGGCGGTCGGTCTCCGGGCCGGACGGGGACTCGAGCAGAAAAACGTCCTCCTCGCCGAACCGTTCGGCGAGCGCGAGGTAGGTGGTCAGCGGGTCGGCGCCGGGCAGCGTCCGGCGCTCGGTCGTCACCATCGCGGCCTCCTGGTCAGGTGGTGTACGAGTGCCGGGCCGCCGCGGTGCGGGCGGCCTCGACGATGCGGTCGGGCCCGGTGCGGTTGTCCTTGATGCGCGCGGCCTTCCAGCTCACGAACGCGCCGGTGTTGGTGATCGGGTCCAGCTCGGCGTCGACGGCGATGTCCGCGCCCACACCGAGCCGGTCCCGCAGCCGCTCGACGATGCCCCGCCGGACCAGGCTCTCGTCGCCGTCGAGCAGGTCGAGCCGCACGGTGACGCGGTCGCCGGGGTCGATCTCGACCTGGTAGCCGAGGCAGCCCGTGACGTCGTGCAGGACCGCGGACTCGATCTCGGCGGGCTGGAACCGGCCGCCGCCCAGTGCGATGCGGTCGTCCACCCGCCCGATCACCTCGATCGGCGTGCCGGGCAGGCCGCACCGGCAGGTTCCGCCGACCCGCACGAGGTCGCCGGTGCGGTAGCGGATCAGCGGTTTGATGCCGTCGATCAGCATCGTCAAGCACAGCTCGCCGGTGTCGTGGCCCGGTTCGAGCGTGTCCGGGTCGATCACCTCGGCCAGGTAGTTGGGGTCGGAGAGGTGCAGGCGGTTCTCGACGCACCCGGTCGCGATCGCCAGTGCCTCCTGCGAGCCGTACAGGCCGGGCAGCACGTCGGCGCCCCAGATCGACTTCACGTTCGCGGCGAACTCCGGCGTGCAGATCTCACCCAGCACCAGGAACAGCTTCACGTTGAAGTCGCTGAGCCGGTAACCGTGGTACAGCGCGGCTTTCGCGAGGTTCAGGCACAGCGTCGGCGCGCACGCGATCACCTCGACGTCGAGCTCCTGCATGAGCCGCAACGCCTTTGCGAACCCGACCCGGCTCGACTCCGGCCAGATCTTGGCGTGACACGCGCCCATGCGTTGCACGACGTCGCCGAACGTGTCGCCGAACGCGTACAGCTCGGACGGGCCCATCAGCCCGACGACGGGCATGCGGTCGCCGAAGTGCCGTGCGAACATGTGCCGCCACGACTGTTCGACGTGCAGGTTGCTCCACTCGATGTCCCTGGCGCTGCGCGGACACGGCGTCGGCGCGCCGGTGGTGCCGGTGGTCTCGTAGTAGATCGCGGCCTCGTCGACGCCGCCGCTCAGCACGGCGCGCATCTCCCGGCGCAGATCCGCCTTGGTGGTGAAGGGCAGCTCGGTGAACGGCACGTCCCGCGGCAGGTGCCTGCGATAGAAGTCCGACTTGTCGCGCACGTGCCGCAGTACGACGTCCAGCCGCTCCAGCCGCCACGCGTCCATGTCCTCTTCGGACAGTTCGCCCGCGTAATACCGTTGGCACAGCTCGTGGTAGTCCATGGATCATCGATCGGGGAGTGGCGCGCGGCGAACCACCTGTCGTCGCGCTCGTTGGCCAGGTCGGTGTCGAGACCGTCGCGTCCGGTGAGCTCCCGGTGCTCGCGCAGCACGTGAATCAGGTCGACCATCCGGTTCACCATGCGCTCGACCATCTGCAGCCCCTCGTCGTCGTGCAGCACGTCGCCGGGCTGGTTGCCGTAGACGATCGCCGGGAAGCCGCTGCCGATCATGATCATGCGGTTGAGCAGCACGTTGGTCATGAGGTGGCTGTAGACCTCGGTGTGGCTGTAGCGCCTGCCGATGACGATGACGCCGCCGACCTTGTTGGTGAGCGGTCGGTCGAACCGCATGTAGCCGACACCCGAGCGTTCGATGAACGCCTGCATCAGCGCGCCGGTGCCGAACCCGTGCACCGGGGCGGTGTAGAGAATGCCGTCGGCACGAGCCATCTGTGCCACGACACCGGGAATGTCGTCCTCCAGTGCACAGGGGACGGTGCGCGAGTTGCAGTCCCCGCAGGGCCCGCACGGCGACATGCGGAGGTCGCCGAGCCGGACGACCTCGAGCTCGACCCCGCGTGCCGCGAGCACCTTGCCGACGTACTCCAGCACGTCGGCGGTGTTGCCGTGGTTGCGTTCGGAACCGTGGATGGCGACGATCTTCGGGCTGCTCATGGCGTCGAGGCTAGGAACGGCCGGTTACGTAACCGGCACACCGCACGCTGTCGGCATGAACATCGGCATTCTGCTGTTCGACGGCGTGGAGGAGCTCGACGTGGTGGGCCCGTGGGAGGTGCTCGCCGCGTGGACCGGTCGCCATCCGGAAGACGGTTACCGGGTGGCCACGGTCTCACGCGACGGCAAGCCTGTGACGTGTGCGAAGGAGATGGTGCTCACGCCGCAGCACTCGTTCTCCGACGCGCCCGCGTGGGACGTGCTGGTCCACCCCGGCGGCGAGGGCACCGAACTGCTCGTGAAGGACGAGGACCACCTCGACTGGGTGCGCGGCCAGCGGGCCACGACCGCGCTGATGACGAGCGTGTGCACGGGTTCCCTGGTGTACGCCGCAGCCGGTCTGCTGGCCGGCCGCCCGGCCACCTCGCACTGGGAGACCGTGGAGTTCCTGGAGTTCATCGACCCGACCATCGAGATTCGCGAGGACGACCGGTTCGTCGACGACGGTGACGTGATCACCGCCGCCGGCGTGTCCGCGGGCATCGACATGGCGCTGCACCTGGTGTCCCGCCTGGCGAGCCCGGAGCGTGCGGCGGAGATCAAGCGGTACATCCAGTACTAAGCAGGTTGCCTGAACTCCCTGCCCCTGATGGCGTCTGCAAGTACCATCAACTCAACATCAACAGGCACTTTTCTACTACCAACAGGGCGTTTCGGGCCAGAACACAGGTGCGGATGCGGAAGAAGTTGGGTGTAGTTGACGGTGATTCGATCAAGAGTTGGTGGTACTTGCAGACGCACTTGGCGCCAGCCAGCCGCTGCGGTTTCGGACAAGACTGCTGGCCAGGTGCTTAGGTCCAGACGATCTCCGGCGTGCCTCCCAGGTGGTCCACGAGCCGGTCGACCTCAGCCTCGACACCCTTCTTGGCCTTGGCGGACAAGGCGTCGAACGGCTCGACCTCCACCACGAGCCGCTTGCCCTTGCGCTGGTGCCGCCAGATCCCGGCGAACATCGCGTCCACGAGCACCACCGCGGACAACCAGCCCTGTGGCCGGTAGATCAGGCCGGTCGACCCGCCGCGCAGGAAGTGCTCGGCGTGCCGCGTGGCGGCGACGACGTACTGGTCGAACGCGGGCAGCAGCCGCACGCCGCGCACGGGTTCGGCGTCACGCAGCCCGTCCAGGTCCGAGACCCACCAGCTCTGGCCGTCGAGCTCGGCCTGCCGGGCGCCGGTCCCTGCCAGGATCTTCGCGCCCTCGGCGGGCGTGACTCCCCACCACCGCGCGAAGTCCTCGCGCGTCGCGGGCCCGTGCGCGTTCAGGAACCTCGTGGCTATCTCCGGCAACGGGTTCGCCGGTGCCTCGCCGGCGGCGAGCCACTGGTCCGGCCTGGCGAAGCGCACCTTCTGGCCGTCGTTGGGGCCGAAGAGGAGTCTGCCCTGGAACGACGCGGGTTTGAGGTGTGCGCCCCAGCTTTCCCTGAGCCTGTCCCCGATCGCGGGGTTCCCGCTGGATCGCGCGGCCGCGTCGGCGAGCTGCTCGCGGGTGAGGACCTGGCCGTCCAGCGCCGCGTGCACCGCGTCGAGCAGCTGGTCCTGTTCCTCGGCGGTGATGTGGAAGTTCCGCAGCCACACCGGTTTGCGGTAGTGCTCGTAGGTGTCCAGGCCCGCCTGCCACATCGGGTACTCGGCGGCGGGCAGCAGGTGCAGCGTTCCGCGCATGCACCACGTCTTGACCAACGCCCGTTCCTGCCACAACAGCCGGTCGACCTCGTCGGCGGCGAACCCGTCCAACCGCGCGTGGAGGGTCAGCCCGGCCGAGGACATCAGCTGCGCGTGGACCCCGCACAGTTCGCTCACAACGGTCGTCGCTTCGGTGGCCGGGCGCAACGTGTGCAGGCCGTGCCGCCGGGCACGCCATGCGGCCACCTGCTTCCAGGTGATCGAGTTCACGGCACCCAGCTTGGCAGATCCTCCAGAACGACACGCGCGACGTGGGCGCGGGACTCCTCGAGGTAGAAGTGGCCACCGTCGAACAGCCGCAGCCGGAACGCGCCGGAGGTGTGCTCGGCCCAGCTCGCCACGGTCGCGGGCGGCACCTCCTCGTCGGACATCCCGCCGTACGCCGAGATGCCGCACGGCAACGGGAGCTCCGGGTAGTACTCGTAGGTCTCGACCACCTCGAAGTCGGCGCGCAGCGTGGGCAGGAACATGCGCAACAGGTCGGTGTCGGCCAGCAGTTCCTCAGGCGTGCCTTGGTATCCGCGCAACCGCCGGATGAGCTGTTCCTCCGGCAGGCGGTGCACGAACTCGTAGCCCGGCGGATACGGCACGTGCGGTGCGGGCCGGCCGGAGGCGATGATCCGGTCCGGTAGCCGGCGGCCGGTGCGGCGCAGGTGCCGGGCCAGTTCGAACGCGACCAGCGCGCCCATGCTGTGCCCGAAGAAGGCGAGCCCGCGCGTGCCGACGTCCAGGCACTCCTCGAGTTCCTCTGCCAGCCGGGGCACGAGCTCCGTCAGTTTGCGGTGCGGTTCCTCGCCGATCCTGGCTTCCCGGCCGGGCAGCCGCACGACGGTCAGCTCGGCTGCCGGTGCGAGCAGCGGCGCGAACGCGCGGTAGCCCGCGGCACCGGAACCGGCGTTCGGAAAGCACACCACGCGCACCGGCGCGTCTGGATTCTCCAGCGGTGTCAACAGGTTCATCGTGCGGGTGTAGCTGATCGCGGTTACGTAACCGGCGGCGAACCGCTGCCCGCCATCGTCGTCCGCGTGACTCTGTCCGAAGAACGCCGCGAACTGCTCGCCCTGCTGACCGCCAGAAAGGCGACGACGCCGGGTCAGCTGCGCTTCTGGCGGCTCAACCAGGCCGATCCCGCCGACCCGGCGTACAGCTGGCCGTGGGCGTTGCGCCTGCCGGGCCCGGTGGACGAATCCCGGCTGCGGCGTGCGCTGGACGTCGTGCTCGACCGGCACGAGATCCTCACGTCCGCGTACGACTGGGACGACGGAACGCTGTGGCAGGTCCCGGCTCCGCGTCCTCGACTGCAAGTCGTCGGCACGGACGTGCAGACGGCCCTGCGGGAGGACAACCAACGCCCGTTCCACCTCGGCTCCGAGGCACCGCTGCGGGTGAGCCTGCTGCCGGAGGACCTGCTGCTGGTGAACATCCACAACATCGCCAACGACGGCTGGTCGATGCGCGTGTTCGTGGACGAGCTCACCCGCTCGTACCGCGGCGAGGAGCTGCCAGAACCGTCCTTGCCGCACCACCAGCACGCGGCCCGCCTGCGCGGATGGCTCGCGTCGCGACGCGCGGAACAGGAGGTCGCGTACTGGCGGCGCAGGCTGGCCGGGCTGGAACCGCGCAACGGCAGGTCCCGTGAGTCCACAGTGGAGCGAGTCAGGATCGGCGCAGACGTGGCGGAGAAGGTGCGGCTGCTGGGCAGAGCGGCGAAAGCCACGCCGTTCATGACGATGTTCGCGCTGTTCGCGAAGCTCCACGGCGAACGCATCGGCAGCGACGACGTCGCGATCGGCACGTCGGTGTCCGGCCGCGCTCCCGACACCGAACGCACGATCGGCTACTTCGTCAACCGGCTCGTGCTGCGCGTGAACACTTCCGGGGAAGTCCCGGACCTGGTGCGCCGCGCCAGGACGACCGCGGTCGAGGCGTTCGCGCACGCCACCGTCCCGTTCGAACACCTGGTGGAACGGCTGTTCCCCGCCGAGTACCTGGCGGCCGCGCCGCTGGTCGACGTGATGTTCGTGTTCGACACGAGCGGTCCTGCCGCGGTCGAGCCCGAGTACCGCACGTCGAAGTTCTCGTTGGTGGTGAACGTCAAACCGGACGCCAACGGCTACGTGATCGAGGCACACCACCCGAAGGGCGCGCCCCACGGGGTGCTGCGGGACTACGCCCGCCTACTGAAGGGTCTGACCACATGATCGTCATCATGCTGAGCGAGGCGTGCACGCCCGCGGACCGGCGCCGCGTCATCGACCTGGTGCAGTTCGCGGGCAGTGGCCTGCGCGTGCACACTCCTGAGCTGCTGTCGCTGTCCGGCGACCGCGACGAGATCCGCGCACTGCTGTCCGACGAGCCGTGCGTGCTGGACATCGCGAAGCTGCCGGCCGCCTACCCCCGCTCGGCTCGCCTGCGCGGCCGTCCCGACCGCACTCCGGTGTCGCTGGGCGCGGCCTCGATCGGCGGCCCGGACTTCACCGTCATCGCCGGCCCGTGCTCGGTGGAGAACCGCAGCCAGCTCCTCACCATCGCCGGCGCGGTGCGGGCCGCCGATGCCGACGCCCTGCGGGCAGGGGCGTTCAAGCCGCGGACGTCGCCGTACTCGTTCCACGGTCTGGGGGCGC
The DNA here is from genome assembly GCF_012184385.1 of Lentzea indica. Lineage (GTDB taxonomy): Bacteria > Actinomycetota > Actinomycetes > Mycobacteriales > Pseudonocardiaceae > Lentzea > Lentzea indica. The sequence goes on along the minus strand of NZ_VSRL01000034.1, from coordinate 31,984 downwards.
CCGGCCTGCGCCTGCTCGCCGAGGCGAGGGAGGTGACCGGACTGCCGGTGGTCAGCGAGTGCGTGGACGTGCGCGACATCGAGATCATGGCGTCCGCCGTCGACATGATCCAGATCGGTGCCCGCAACATGCAGAACTACACGCTGCTCCGGGAGGCCGGCCGCACGCGCGTGCCGGTGCTGCTGAAGCGAGGGCTGTCCGCGACGCTGGACGAGTTGCTGCTCGCGTGCGAGTACCTGCTGGACGGCGGGAACGAGCAGGTCGTGTTGTGCGAACGCGGAATCCGGACGTTCGAGACGAGCTACCGGTTCACCCTCGACGTCGCCGCCGTACCGGTGTTGCAGGAGCGCACGCACCTGCCGGTCATCGTGGACCCGAGCCACGCCGCCGGCGCCAGGGGACGGGTGGTGCCGCTGGCGCTGGCGCCGCGGCCGTCGGTGCGGACGGGATCATCGTGGAGAGTCACCACGATCCGGCGACCGCGTTGTGCGACGGCGCGCAGGCTTTGCCCGTGGCGGAGCTGCCGGCGTTGATGGAGCGGCTCGGACACGCCTGCGCGGCGGCGGGGCGGACGATGCGCGCCGCTACGCCTGCTCCAGCCCGGTGATCAGGTTGGCGGCGGCTGCCTTCTTGATGGCGTCCACCCGGGAGACGGCGTCGAGCTTCCCGTAGATGTTGGTCAGATGGCGCTTGACGGTGCCCTCGCTGATGAACAGCGCGGCGGCGATCTGCGCGTTGCTCATCGCCTTGGCCACCAGCCGCAGCACGTCGAGCTCACGCGCGGACAAGGGACTGGCCTGCTGTGCGGGCGGTTCCAGCGCATCCATGGTCTCCCGCGGGATCGACAGCACGACGTTCTCCCGGTTGCGGCTCACCGAGCGCACCGCGGCCACCAGCTGGTCGCGCGCGATGTTCTTGACCAGGTAGGCCGCGGCACCGCTCTGCAGCAAGTCGCGGACGACCCCCGCGCTGTCGTGCATGGTCAGGATGATCACGTTGATGTCGGGCATCGCGGTGCGCAGGGCGCGGATCACCGCCTTGGCACCGGGGCCTGGCATTTCGACGTCGAGCAGCAGCACGTCGGGACGGTGCTCTTCAGCCAGCGCGATCGCCTCGTCGCCGCTGGAACCCTCACCCACCACCTGGAAGTCCGGGTCAGTGGACAGGAGCTCTCGCAGGCCTTCGCGGAACAACGTGTGGTCGTCGGCCAGGACGATGCGCACCGTCATACCGGATCCAGCCAGGGCAGCGTCACCGTGACCGTGGTGCCCACGCCGATGCTGCTGGCCGCGGTGAACGTGCCGCCGAGCAGCTCGACGCGTTCCCGCATGGAGTCCAGGCCCATGCCGCCGGCCGACTCCACCGCCCGGTCGAGGTCGAACCCGCAGCCGTCGTCGCTGACGCTCGCCCGCACCAGGTTGTCGCCCACCGCGATCTCGATGTCCACGCGTTGCGGGGCGGCGTGCAGCAGCGCGTTGCGAGCGGCCTCGCGCAGCACCAGGTACAGCTCCTCGACGACCTCGGCGGGCAGGCGCAGCACGTCGCCCTCCACCACCACGTGGTGCACCATGCCGAACGGCGCGTGGGCGTCGAGGTAGTCGGACAGCGCGACCTGGAGGCCCCCTGCCACCACCGCGGACGTGCGCAACTCGGTCGCGAGGTGGCGGATGACGTCGAACGCGTCGCGCAGCACGTCCTGGCCCATCTTGAGTTTCGCCTGCGCGCGTGCCGGGTCGTCGGCCAGGTAGGCATCATGCAGTTGCAGCTGCTGCAGCGCATTGCCGACGGAGTGCGCGACACGGTCGTGCAGCTCGCGGGCGATGCGGTGGCGTTCGTCCTCGTGCGAGCTGGTGACCTTCTTCAGCAGGTAGCTCGCGTAGGCGACGGAACCCTGCGCGATGCGGAACATGATCGACCGGTGCAGCGCTTTGCTCGCCTTGATCAGCTCGGCGTCGTCGCAGCCGTGGTGGCGCAGCTCGTTCACCACCACCGGCAGGGCGACGTCGAACAACGCCGTCGCTGCCTTGACCGACTCGACGGGGTGGATGGCGTGGACCGCGCGGTTGACACCGATCTCGGTCGTCAGCGGAGGCGGCGGCGCCGCCGGGCAGTTGGTGATCGCGGCCTCGACGTCCGCGAGCACGGTGCCCACCTGCCGGTCCAACTGCTCGCGGACATCAGAAAAGTCTATGAGTGGACTACGATCCTCGCGAAGCCTGGCGCTAAATGCGTCCACGACTTCTCGGCGCACGTCGGTGCGGAAGCCCCCTAATCGACCGTCGGTCACCGCCGTCCCTCCCCCAAAAAGCGGTCCGTGTCTACGCTATTACGGTGCGTGACATTCAGTTGTGGCGCGCAGTGTGACGCCCGCAACACTACACGGCATTCTGTTATTTCAAGAGTGAGACAAGCAGCGTTAGATGCGCGGCGTACTGGGTAATCATGAAGGCTCGGTACGGACGGCGGCGGCGGAAGCGCTCTCCCAAGCTCACCTTGCTGGACACGACGACCGTCAGCACGAACGAACCCGCGCACACCACGAAGCCGACCGGCGTGAGCGATGGCGCCCATCGGAGAGCGGCGAGGAGAAACCCCCACCCGACCGCGCTCGCGCCAATCGCCATCACGACGCGCGCCGCGCGATCGCCGAGGACGACGGGCAGCGTGCGCCGTCCGGCAAGACGATCCCCGGTGGTGTCGGAAAGGTCCTTGGTGGCCCCGCCGAATGCCATCCAGAGCGACATCGCCCCGCCGAACAACAGCAGCGGCACGCCGATCTCGGTCGCACCGCTGGCGTACCAGCCGGAAAGATAGGTCAGGCCGCCCAATGCGACCACGGCGCCGAGAAATCCCGGTACGTTCCCTTTGAGCGGCCACGGCCCGGTCGAGTACGCGATACCGATCCCGAGGTGCATTACAACCAGCAGGCACACGGCGGGTGATATCAGCGCGGCAATGCCGATCGCCGCCGCGGACAACGCCACGACCACGGATTTCGCGTGGTCCACCGGGAGAAGCCCGCGTGCGATCGGGCGAATCGAACCGTTCTCGCGATCCTCGACGACGTCCGCGACGCCGTTGAGCAGATAGATGGCCCAGGTGGCGGCGACCCAGCACGCCAATACGGTGGCGACCCTCGGCCAAACTGCTCCATTTGTGTGGTGTTCGGCGAGGAGGGCCCCACAGCAGAATCGCAGCGCGAAGATTCCCTGCACGACCGGCCGCGCTTCCGTCCAGCACAGACGCAGGTTTCTGGCGTCGGCCAGCCTGCTAATCTTGGACTGCTCTGTCAGGTACATGCGACGAGCCTATCGAGCCGAGGTCTCCTCAGCGGCGGTACGAATTCTGCAAATGCCACTACGACCAGGGTCGTAGCCGCACTACGACCATCCGCACATTGTCGTCGTTCCCGGGGAAGCCCACTTGAGGGGCGGTGACGAGCGTCATAAAGTCGGCTACACGAATTCCGGTCGGCAGGAAAGGCGACGCCAATGCTGCGAGAAACCACAGGGGCTGCTGTCTCGGCGCGATTCTTCGGCGATTTCTCGGTGCACGTGTGCGGCCGGCCGGTCGAGCGCTGGCGCGCGGGCAAGGCCCGCAGCCTCTTCCAGTACCTGCTGGTGAACCGCGGGCGGGTGGTGACGAGGGACAAGCTGTACGAGGTCCTCTGGCCGGCCAGGGAATGGTCGCCGACGGGCAGTTCGCTGAAGGTCGCCATGCACGGCGTTCGCCAGGTGCTGCACGCGGCCGATTCGGGCCACCCCACCGTGGAAATCGTCAACCGCGACCACGGTTACATGCTCAAGGCCGACAACGTGTGGCTGGACCTCGACGAGTTCTCGTCCGCGATCGACACCGCCCGCGCGGCCGAGCTGACGGGCGACCACGCCACCGCGCTGCGGCACTACACCCGCGCGGTCGACCTGTGCACCGGCGACTTCCTGGCCACCGAGACCGGCGACTGGATCGACGAGCAGCGCGCGTGCAGCAAGGCGCTGGTCCTGCAGGCCCTGCACTACCTGCGCGCCGACGCGTTGCGCAGGGGAGACCGCCTCGGCGCGGTGCGGATGTGCCAGCGCCTGCTCGCGGTCGACCCGTACCAGGAAGAGCTCTACCAGACCCTCATGGTGGTGCACGGCAAGCAGGGCGAGCTCGGCCAGGTGCAGACCTGGTACGACATCTGCCTGCGCCGCCTGCAGCACGACCTGGACGTCGAGCCGACCGAGACGACCTACCGGATCTTCACCCGCGCCATCCGAGGCGAGCTGCGCGAGCAGGCGCTGGTGGCCTGACCGAGGAGGAACGTTTGCGATGGAACCCGAAGTACCCGACGTCGAACTGCCGATCCCGCACCAGATGACCGATCTCGAGGGCTGGGCCCTGGCGGGCCACCTGCTCGGCACCGAGACGGAGGCGGAGCCGCACATTCTGCGGGCACTGGAATAGCGATCATCCACTGTGGACCTGGGCATTCGTGCGCGGGTCCACTCGTTCTGTTTGCTACGAAGGACTTCTGAAGTCCTTGGCGAGCAGGCCGAACAGGAGGTCGTCCGTCCACTCGCCCTTGATCCAGCTGTGCTCGACGCGGTGGCCCTCCTGGCGGAAACCCAGCCGTGCCAACAGCTTCGCCGAACGCTCGTTGCGGGCGTCGCACTCGGCGGACACGCGGTGCAGGCCGCGGTCGGTGAAAAGGTGCCGCAACATCCGTTGCACAGCCTCGGTGGCGTAGCCGTGGCCCTGGTGCGCCGGGGCGAGCGTGTAGGCGATGTCGGCCTGCATGAGGTTCTCGTGCGTGTTGACGCCGATGTCGCCGATCAAGGTGCCGTCGAGGTCGACCGCGTACTGGAACCAGCCCGGCTCGGCGGGATCGGTCATCTCCGCGATCATCCGCGCGGCGGCGTCGACCGGGAACGGCGTGCTCCAGCCCTGGTAGCGCGCTACGTCGGGGTCTGACCGGTAGTCCGCCAACGTCTGTGCGTCCTGGGCGCGGAACGGCCGGATCGTGAGGCGGGCGCTGATGAGGATCACCCGGAAAGCAAAGCAGGTGCTGGGGTGTCCTGGGCGCCGGTGTCGACGTCTGGCACCTCACATGTACTGATCCTCATCACCGCATTCAGCCGAGCGGAGTGGCCGGAAAGGGGCCATCCGGGTGATTCCCTCGCGTCATCTGTATTTCCGGTCAGAGCGGAGCGATGTCTTAACTGCCATGGCACACCGACGGACCGTGCGAGGGAGGAGCGGCCATGTCCGGGTTACCACTTACCGAGACCGACCGGCCCTACCTGCACCTGTTCGGCGGGCCGTTCGTCACGGTCGGCGGCGATCGCACCGATCTGCCAGAGGGCTGCAAACGGCTGATCGCGCTGGTCGCGATGCGGCGGCTGCGGATCGATCGGACCGTCGCCGCCGGCGTGTTGTGGCCCGCGGTGTCCGATCGCAGGGCCGCCGGCAACCTGCGTTCCGTGCTGTGGCGGATGCGGAGCACGGGGGTCGCCCTCGTCGACGCCGACAGCAACTCGGTGGCGTTGCGAGCAGACGTCGCGGTCGACGCCCACATCGCCGGCGACTGGGCCCGAAGACTCATCGAGGGACAGGTGCGAGCGAGTGACCTGGCACTGATGCCGTGGTGCGACGAGGCGCTCGACCTGCTGCCGGGGTGGTACGACGACTGGGCGGTCCACGAGCGTGAACGGCTGCGCCAGCGGGTGTTGCACGCCCTCGAAGACCTCAGCCGGCACCTGGCCGCCGCAGGCAGGTTCGCCGAGGCGGTCGAGGCCGCACTGGTCGCGGTCGGCGCCGACCCGTTGCGTGAGAGTGCCCAACGCGCCCTGATCCAGGCGCACATGGCCGAAGGCAACCTGGTGGTCGCCTTCCGCACGTACGACGCCTACCGGACGTTGATCCACAGCGAGCTCGGCGCGGCGCCGTCGCCGCTGATGGCGGCGTTGATCGGCCGGACTCCGCCGCGCGGGTGATGCGCCGGTGACAGCCGGGTGACACCGCCTCTGTCACCGTCGGCCACGCGCAACGGCGGACGGAGCGGAGGCGTTCGATGGTCGACTACCAGGGCCGGGCCCCCGGCGTGTACATCGAGGAACGGCCCGCTGTCGGACCGATTCCCGGCGTGGGCACGAGCACGGCGGCGTTCATCGGTTCCGCGGCGAAGGGTCCCATCGGCAGCCCGCAGAAGGTCACCAACTGGACCCGTTTCACCGAGATGTTCGGTGACTACCTCAACACTCGGTATCTGGCCCACGCCGTGCGCGGCTTCTTCGAGAACGGCGGAACCGCTGCCTACGTCGTTCGCGTCGGCACGGCGACGAACTCGTCGCTCGAACTGGTCGACGAAGCCGGCAAGCCGGTCTTGAAGGTGACTGCCAGGCAGGAAGGTCCAGCAGGGCAGCTGATCACCGTCACCACCGCCGCGGCCGAGATCGTGACCGGCGCGAAGTTCCTGGCGGTCGGGGCCAAACCGGCGTCCGGCGCGGGGACGATCATCACCCTGACCACGGCCGACGACGCGCGTGCCTTCGCGGCAGGCGAAACCGTTGACTACGAAGGCAAACGGGCGGTCGTGACCAGGGTCAGGGACGGCAGGCTCTTTCTGAACGCCGCGTTGCCGGCGGGCACTCCCGCGACCGGTTCGGTGCGTACCGCCGATCTGGTGCAGGGGCAGACGACGTTCCGGCTCACCCCCTCGACGGGCGTCGAGCGCGGCACCGTCCTGCAGATCACCAAGGGCGCCACCAAGGAGACCGTCGTCGTGGACGCGGTGGCCGGCGGCCTGGTGACGGTGACGCCCGGCCTGGCCAACCCCTACTCGTTCGCCGCAGGACAGCCCCAGGCCACGATCGCGTCGGTCGAGTTCCTCCTGACGATCAACCACCCGGACGGCACTCAGTCGTACGACAAGCTGGCGCTGGACCCGCGCCACAGCCGCTACTTCGGCCGGGTGGTCGACTCCACCGCCGTGACGGTCGCGGCAGTGCCCAACACGACACCGCCGCCCAAGAACCGGCCGGTCGCCATCTCCAACAAACCCTTGGCCGGGGGAACCGCCGACGACCCGTCCACAGTGGACCGGGCGAAGTACGTGGCGGCACTGGACGTCCTGGCGACGATCGACGACATCAGCCTCGTCTGCGTGCCCGACGCGGTGGGGCCGGACGCGGGCATCCAGGCCGACGTCATCGCCCACTGCGAGCGCATGAAGGACCGTTTCGCGCTCGTGGACGCGACGAAGGCCGACCAGTCGGCCACCGGGATCCTCGAACACCGGCTCACCGTGCGCTCCCGCTACGCCGCCCTCTACTACCCGTGGATCACCGTGCCCAACCCGAGCGGGTCGGGCACGCTGCAGGTCCCGCCGTCCGGACACCTGGCCGGCGTCTACGCCCGCAGCGACGCCGAGCACGGAGTCCACAAGGCACCTGCCAACGAGCCGATCACCGGGGCGGTCGGCGTCGCGAACGCGCTCGACGACGTCGATCAGGGGGATCTGAACGCCAACGGTGTCAACGTGTTGCGGGTTTTCGGCGGCGGGCGGCCGTTGGTGTGGGGTGCGCGCACCACGTCCGACGACGTCGTCTGGCGCTACGTCAACGTGCGCCGGCTCTTCATGTTCATCGAGGAATCCCTTCAGGAAGGCCTGCGCTGGGCGGTGTTCCAGCCGAACGACCTGTCCCTGCGCAAGAAGCTCGAACGGACCGTCACGGAGTTCCTCACCAGGGTGTGGGCCAGTGGTGCGCTGTTCGGGGCGACGGCGGGCGAGGCGTTCTACGTGAAGATCGATGACGAGAACAACCCGCCGGGGCTGCGCGAACTCGGGCAGGTGGTGCTGGAGATCGGCGCCGCCCCGGTGCGCCCGGCCGAGTTCGTGGTCGTCCGCATCGGCATGTCGGCCGGAGGCGGCCAGGTACAGGAAGGATGAGCCATGGCGCAGACCGGCGCGCGCGTCGACCCGTACGTCAGCTTCAATTTCCTCGTCGAGCTCGACGGCATCTCGCAGGCCAGCTTCCGGGAGTGCACCGGGATGGAGGCCACCACCGAGGTGATCGAGACCCGGGAGGGCGGCGACAACGTCACCGTCCGCAAACTGCCCGGCAAGACGAGCTACGGCAACCTGACCCTGAAGTGGGGGCTCACCGACTCCACCGAGCTGTGGAACTGGCGCCAGCAGGTGATCAACGGGACGATCGCGCGCAAGAACGGCTCGATCGTCGTCTACGACCTGGCGAACCGCCGGGAAGTGGTGCGGTGGAACTTCATCGCCGCCTGGCCGACGAAATGGGAAGGCGGCTCGTTCCAGGCCACCGGGAACGAGATCGCCGTCGAGACCCTTGTGCTGGCGCACGAGGGCATCACGCGGGCGTAGTCCGATGTTCACGACCGAGCACGAGTTCGAGTTGCCGTTGGGGTATCTCGACTCCGCGGGCACTCTGCACCGGCACGGTGTGATGCGGCTGGCGACCGCGGCCGACGAGATCCTGCCGATGAAGGACCCGCGGGTGCGCGCCCTGCCGACCTATCTCATCGTCATCCTGCTGTCGCGGGTGGTCCTGCGGATCGGCACGGTCACCGAGGTCAATCCGGCGACCATCGAGGGTTTGTTCTCCCAGGACCTGACCTACCTGCAGGAGCTGTACAACCGCGTCAACGGCCTGTCCGCCCGTGAGTTCGGTGTCACCTGCCCGCACTGCAACGGCCAGTTCGCCGCGGAGGCACCACCGCCGGGGGAATCGACGGCTACCCCGTGGACCGGGTCTACCACGAGGTCGCCCAGCTCGGACAACTCGTCCACTGGACCCACACCGAACTGATGGAGCTCGACCACGCCGAACGGCGGCGCTGGCTGGCCGCGGCACTCGCGGTGGCACCTCAGCGCGACTCGTAGGAGGGACCGGCCGTGCCAGATCCACATCGGACTCTCGGCGAGCAGCTGGCCGAGCAGGTCCGGCTGCTGACCCGGCGGCGCACCGCGTCGCCGGGGTGGACCGCGGCTGCCCAGACCGTGTCCGGGCGTGCGGCGGAACTCGCGAAGTCCGCCCGGATCGGACGCGAACGGGTGGAGGTCGAGGTCCCCGATGCGGTCGAGCCGTTGACGCCCACCGTTGAACCGGTATGGCCTGTGCGCCAAGGTGATCCCGACTCTTCGCACGAGTTGCCCGGCGATGTCACCGAACGGTTGCGCGCGGTCGTCGGCCCGGACATGCCCCCGCTGCGGGTGCGTGCCGATGCCGCCGCGGACGCGGTCGCTCGCGCACACGGTGCCGACGCGGTGACGATGGGCGACGAAGTCTTCTTCCACGACGGCCGGCTCGCGCCGTCGGAGCCGGAGGGGTTCGCACTGCTCGCCCACGAGGCTTGGCACGTCAGGCAGAACTCCACGGCGGCGTCGTGGGACCGTGCCACGGCAGGAGGCAAGGCGGCAGAGGAACAGCGGGCGCACGCCCACGAGTGGGCCGCGCTCGACGGCGGCAGGCCCCGCGTCGCACCCGATTTTCCTGACCGGGGAACGGTTCCAGGACGAGTACCGCAATCCGTGAGCCACACCGGCAGCCCACCTCAAGCCCTGGCCACCGCCGCGACGCCGATGACGGCCGCGACCGACAGGACGATCGAACCGACGGCCGCCCCGGCAGCCTTCCCCGACGTGGCGGAACTGTCCGACACGATCTACCGGGATCTGCTGCGCCGCATCAAGTCCGACGTCGAGCGAGGTGGCTGAGGATGGCGGCGCAGCTGGCCAAGGCCACCATCGTCAACACCGACTCCGGCGAGCGGCTGGCGGTGATGTACAACCCGGAGGAGTACCGGGTCGAGCAGCGCAACGAGTTCGCCGAGATCCCGATCCCCGGCCTGGGCGCGTCGCCCGTGCAGTACGTCCGGGGTCAGGCGCGGGTGCTCAGCATGGACCTGTTTCTCGACACCTACGAGGCGGCGACCGACGTCCGGGCCCACACCCAGCGGATCATCGCACTGCTCGCGCCGTTGCCGCGGACCCACGCGCCACCGGTGCTGGCGTTCGTCATGGGCAGCTTCGGACTCACCTGCGTGCTCTCCGAAGCCGATCAGCGATTCACCATGTTCCTGCCGGACGGCACCCCGGTGCGGGCCCGGATCTCGGTGCGCTTCACCGAGTTCGTGCGCGTCGACCTGAACGTCCGGCAGGGCTTCTTCGTCGGTGCGCCAACGGTGAGCAACATCCTGGACGCGCGGGTGTACGTGATCGCCGAAGGGGACACCGTGTCCAAGCTGGCCGCCCGTCACCTCGGCGACCCGCGCAGGTGGCGGGAGATCACCGACGCCAACGACATCACCGACCCGCTGTCGTTGCGGCCAGGACAGCGGATCGTCCTCCCGGGGCGGCAGGCATGAAGATGGACACCTACGCCCCGCGCGCCGACATCCGCATCAGCGGTGTCACCCTGGCCGCCGACGTGGCGCGGCACCTGATCAGCGTGCGCTACGACAACAACGTCGAGCTGGCCGACATGTTCACGATCGTGCTCGACAACGCCGGCAACCGGTTCACCGACTCGCCGCTGTTCGAGCTGGGCAAGACCGTCGAGATCCACCTGGGGTACGGCTCTGGCACGGAACCGATGATGCTGGGCGAGATCGCCTCCATCGAACCGGACTTCCCCCAGTCCGGGCCGCCGACGATCACCATCGTCGGCTACGACCGGTCGCTGCGGCTGCGGCACGACGTGCCCGATCGGCCCGCGTTCCGGTTCGTCAACGACAGCGCGGTGGCCGCCCAGATCGCGATCGAGGCGGGACTCATCCCGATCGTGGACCCGTCGCCGTTCACCCACACCGCGCTGCCGCAGACGGGCACCGACATGGCGTTGCTGAAGCGCCGCGCCGCCGACAACTTCTTCGACGTCTACGTGTGGTGGGACAAGCTCTACTTCCGCTACCCGCGCCCGCAGCTGGAGGCGGTGGAGCTCGAGTGGGGCCGCAACCTCAGCAGCTTCACCCCGCGCGTCGGCAACGCGAGACTGGCCGGCGTCCAGGTGGTCCGCGGCTACAACGAGGACCTGGCGCAGAGCATCGTCGGCATCATGAGCACGGCCGCGCTGGATCTCGACTCGCTCGTGGAACGGCTGGGCAGCAGCGCACTTCAGGCGCTCACCTCGCTCGGGCGCCGGGTGGTGCGCGGCAGGCCGGTCAAATCGCCGATCGACGCCTTCGCACTGGCCAAGTCCCTGCTCCAGCAACTGCTCGACGGCATGTACGAGGCGCACGGTTCGTGTGTGGGGCTGCCTCAGTTGCGGGCCAACACCTTCGTGTCCGTGCGCGGGGTCGGCAAGCGGTTCAGCGGGTTGTACCGGCTCAGCAAGGTGACCCACACGCTCGACAAACGGGGCTACCGCACGGAGTTCGACGTCACCCAGCGGGCAGGAGCCAGCGTTCTTCAGTTGGTGCGCAAGGCGATCGGCGGTTCGGCGCCACCGGATCAGGAGGAACCCGTCAACGGCGTGGTCATCGCGGAGGTGCTGATGGTCGATCCCGTCACGCACAAGCTCGGCATCCGGTTCCCGTGGTTCTCCGACGCCGCCGACATCGTGATGGCGCCCTGCGTGACACCGCTGGCCGGCAAGCTCAGCGGCACGGTCTTCCTGCCTGATCCGGGGGACAAGGTCGTCGTCGCGTTCGAGCACGGGCAGTTCGCGAACCCGATCGTGCTGGGCAGCCTGCGCAGCGTGCAGGAGCCGCCACCTCCCGGCACGGCTCCCGGGGAAATCTCGATCACCCACAAGACCGGCAGCTCGCTGACCTTCACGCCCACCGGGGACATCGAGATCAAGGCCGTCAACGTGCGCGTCGGCGTGCTCGGCACCATGGACGTGAGCGGGAGGACGTCGTGAACTTCATCCTCACCGCTGCCAGCGTCGTCAGCTGCACCCATCCGCTGGCGCCGATCCCCGTCACCGGCTCGTTACGGCTCACCGTCCTCGGCGCCGGGGTGCTGAGCGTGGACAGCCTGGCGGGGACGACGGTCCCGCCGACGAGCTGTGTGACCGTGGACAACCTGCCGTCCAGCAAGAAGTGCACGCGGATCGTGACGGTCACCGGTGGACTCGTGGCGCGGCTGACCGTGGAGGGAAAGCCCGTCCTGGGCCTGCAGGGCTTCGACGGCACGACCGACGGGGTGCCTCCTCCGGTGCCGCCGGCGCCCGGCCTGGTCGCCGTCCCCAACCAGAAGTTCCTCACGGCGGGGGTGGTGACATGACGCTGCGCGTCGAATCCCACGGCCGCGGCACGGCGTTCCCGATCTCGATCACCGAGCGCGGCGGAGTGGCCGAGGTCGCGGGCCCCGCCATCCTCGACCAGTCGATCAGGATCATCCTGGGCACCGCCCCCGGCGAGCGGGCGATGCGGCCCGACTTCGGCTGTGAGCTGGCGAGTCTCGTCTTCGCCCCGAACAACGCGGCGACGGCGAACCTGGCCCGGCTCTACGTGGAGTCGGCGCTGACCCGGTGGGAGCCGCGCATCGAGCTGGGGACCGTCGACGTCGTCAACGACCTGGACCGCAACGCTCTTGTCATCACCGTCCACTACCGGACCCGGGAGAGTGCCGAGCAACGGTCCACGACCGTCGCCGTCGAGCTGGGGGCACCGCGGTGACCGCGCCCGGCTCCGATCGCGGACGTCTCGTCCCGCCCGATCTCGACGACCGGCGGTGGGACGACCTGGTCGCGGACGCCACGGCGTTGATCGCGCAGTACGCGCCGCAGCTGACGACGCGGTCGCCGAGCGATCCGGCGTTGACGTTGGTGGAGTTGTTCGCCTACCTGGTCGAACAGCTCATCTACCGGCTCAACCAGGTGCCCGCCAAGAGCCAGGTGGCGTTCCTGAACCTGCTGGGCATAACGCGTGCCGCCGCGTTGCCCGCGCGCACGCTGCTGACGTTCACGCCGATCGCGGGAAGGTCGGCGTTGGTGCCGAAAGCCGTGCTGGCGCAGACGAAAGGAACCGAGTCACAGCCGCCTGTGGTCTTCCAGACCGAGGCCGACTGCCGGGCCGTGCCGGCCGTGGTCGAGAAGGTGCTCCTGATCGAGAAGACGGCCACCGGGGCAGAGGGAGTTCCGGCCGACATCGCCGCGCCGATGCTCCCGCCCGATCCGGTGGGCATGCGGATCGACCTGGCGCCGCCCAAGGACCGGGCCGTGCTCCTGCTGGGGTTCACAAAGGACTTCGCTCTGCCTGTGGACACGCTCGACGTGTACGTGGAGATCGAGTACCAGGTGAAGGGCGTCGACGAGCCGATCCCCGCCGATCTCGCCACCGCGACCTGGACCTTTTCCAGTGATACCAGGCCCGCGGGCACCGACCCGAAGAAGGAACCGAAGGACTGGCCCAAGCTCGCGGTCGAGATCGCGCCGGCCCTGGTCGGACCGTCCCACGCCGGGCGGGTGCGGCTGCGCCTGCCCGCCGCTCCGGCCTGGGCCGCGCAGAACCCGTTCAACTGGAACCGCAAGCCGTCCGGGGCGGCCGCGAACGATCCGGCTCGCCGCTGGATCGGGCTCGTGCTGCAGCACCCGACGGCGGCGCAGAGCGTGAACGTCCGGCGGTTGTTGCTGAACACCGTGCCGGCCTCCACGGCGTTGACCGCCGGACGGGACGCGCTGGAGGTCGTCGGTGTCGCCACCGGCAACCCCCAGGTGCTGCCGTTGCGGAACCGGCCGGTGTTCCTCGACCGGTCGGACCCCGAACCGCTGCACCACGTCGAGGTCGAGATCGACGGCTCGCCCTGGCGGCTCGCGCATCCGGACACGATCGCCGCCGACACCTTCCACCTCGACCCGTCGAGCGCCGAGATCACGTTCGCCGCTCCCGCCGGACGTCCGGCGCCGCCGCGTGGCGCCAACGTCACCGCGCGGTACCGCTATGTCGCCTCCGGTGCTGCGGGAAACGTGGCCGCGGGCGCGGTGATGATGCCGGCGGAGGGGATCGCCGACATCGCCGGCGTCACCAACCCGGTGCGCGGAGTCGGCGGTCAGGACGAGGAATCCGTTGAGGCGGCCAAACTGCGGGCGCCCAAGCTGTTGCGCACCAGGGACCGGGCCATCACCGCCGAGGACTACGAGTTCCTCGCCCGTGAGGCCTCGTCGGAGATCGCGAAGGTGCGCTGCCTGCCTCCGTACGTCGACAAGACCCGTGGCCCGTGGACGTTCGCAGGGCTGTTGCGCGCGCCTGGCAACGTTCAGGTGATCGTGGTGCCCAAGGGCGAGAAGACGGTGGCCCGGCCCGAACCGTCGGTCGCGCTGGTGCAGCGGGTGATCTCGGAGCTCGACGCGGCCCGGGACGTCACGGCGGCGCTGCGGGTGAGCGGGCCGCGCTACCTGCCGATCAAGGTCTCGGTGAAGGCCAAGGTGTTCCCCGGCGCGGTGTCCGGCGGCCACACCACCGTGTCCACTGTGGAGGCGGAGATCCGGGAACGTATCACAAAGTTCCTCCACCCGACCCGTGGCGGGAACTCCGGTGACGGCTGGGAGATCGGCCAGAACCTCTACTCGTCGGACCTCTACCGGGCGATCAAGCCCGCTGATCACATCGGCTACATCAGCTCTCTGTTGCTCTCCGCGCAGTTCCCGCCGCCCTACCACCCGGCCGGACTCGCCTGGGACGACGCCAAGCACCGCCCGTTCAAGCTGGCCACCGACTCGCCGAGCCTGGTCCGGGTGACGGACTACGAGCTGGTCTGCTTCGGCGCCCACGAGGTCACCGTGGAGCAGGACCTATGACATCGCCCGCGAGCTCATACTTCGCCCATCTGCCCCGGATCTACCACGGGAACGCGGATCTCGACGGGCTGCTGAAGGTGTTCGAGAAGATCCTCAGCGGGCGGGCCGACGACGTCGAGTACTCCCATCCGGGCCTGGCCGAGTTCATCGACCTGCTGCCCACCCTGTTCGACCCCGCGTCGGTCCGCGCCGACTTCCTGCCCTGGCTGGCAGGCGTCGTCGGCCTGGAACTCCAGTCCAAATGGGACGAACGCCTGCAGCGCAAGGCGATCCGCGACATCGTGAGGATCTACGGGCAACGCGGGAGTCAGACGGGGATCGCCCGCTACCTCGACCTGTACAGCGCTGACGTCGCGCGGCAGCGGATCACCATCGACGGCGCGGCAAAGGTGCTCTTCGCCCGACTGCGCGGCACGGAGGCCGCTTCGATCCACGCCCTGGTCACGCAGGGGCCGTGTTTCCTGCCTCCGCCTGAGAAGCCTTATCCGGGTCTGACCAGCGTCGCGTGCCTGGGCATCACCCCCGACGGACGGCTCGTCGTCGGTGACTCGGGCGCGCCCGGCATCCAGACCGCCGGTGTGTGGCGGATGACGTTGACCGGTGAGTTCGCCGACCTGGACGGGGCCCCGGCGCGACCGGTGCCGCTCGGCGCCGGAAAGTGGGAACAGCCGGTGGCACTGGCTTTCGACACCTCTGGCGCGCAATGGGTTCTGTACGTCATCGACCTGCGCGCGGGCGCGTTCCGGCTCATCCGGATCACGGCCGGGCAGCCGTTCACCGAGACCGTGGTCGCGATGCCGGCGGGGGTCACGCTGAACCTGCCGAACGCGATGGTGTTCGACGCGGGTCACCTGCTGATCCTGGACGTGACCGATGTCGTCGACGTCGACCTGGCCACCAACACCTGGAAACGCCGCCCCCTGACCGGCGCCATGACCCCGGTGGGGATGGTCAGAACCGCCGGCGGCGACATCATCGTCACCGACGCGCGAGAGCAGGACGGCACCGCTGCTCCTGGCGACCTGCTGAAGGTGAACCGCGCCAACCCTGCGGCGTGGACCGCGGTGCGGTTGCTGGCCGGTCTGCCGCAGAACCCGCTCGTCGCGCCGGTTGCGGTGGTCGAGGACCGCGACGGGTCGTTGCTGGTGGCCGACACGGGCCTCAAACCGTTGCGTTCCGGGGCAGGGCCGTTCCTGCGGACCATCGTCGAGCCGTCCGCGGTCTACCGGGTCCGCCTGGGTTCCCCGCCGTCCGTCGAGCGGGTCAGCACGCAGGGACAGCTCGTCTTCCCGACCGGCATGGTGCTGCGGGACCGGACGCTGTACTTCGGCGAGCGGGGCGACCCGAACGACCCGGCGATGGGCTCGGAAGTGGCGGCGAAGCGGAACTTCCGGGCCGCGAGCCACGAGTTCGCGGTCACCGTCCACTTCGACGCGAACGACACGGCCGGCGACGTCATCGACTACCAGCGAGCAGTGCACGCGGGCATCGCGGAGATCGTGGACCGGCAGCGACCGGCGGCAGCCTGGTACTGGCTGATGTCCGCGGTCGGAACCTGAGCGGAGGCAGCCATGGCGGAGAAACTCACGCGCACCAGCTACGTGGACGTGTCCGGGCAGCCGCGGCAGAGCTCGACCGCGTTGCGGGAGAGCCGGCTGGACGTCGAGCGGTACGTGCAGCCGTTGCTGGCGGCGCACGCTTCCTCGTTGCACGGCTGGGGCATCGGCTCTGGCTTGGACGTGACGGCGACGGCTGGCGCGACCGAGGTGACCGTGGCGACCGGTGTGGCCGTGGACGCTCAGGGCAGGCACCTCGTGGTGGCGGCGGGCGGCTCGGTGAAGCTGGAGGACCATACGCTGGCGTCGGTGACGCCGGCGGGTGTCGTCGTGCCCACCGACGGGCGCACCGGCAGTTTGCTGCTGACCGTCAGCTGGGCCGAAACCTTCGACAAGGCCGCGTACCAGGCCAACCAGGTCTTCCAGATGATGGAGACGCCGTTGGTGGCACTGCGCCCCCTGATCGGCTTCGGCGACCTCGGAGCCGAAATCGTGCTGGCCCAGGTCGTGGTGGCGGACGGCAAGGTGACGGAGCTGAAGGTGGGTCTGCGCCGGGCCGTGAGCATCGGGGTCGGTCGGCTGGACTTCCGGCGAGCCGTGGCGGAAGGTCCGGTCGCGGGAGATTTCTCGGTCCGCCACGTCGAGGCGGCGTCGTTGTGGGTCGACGGCAACGACGTGCTGAAGGTCCCCGTCAGCGTGGAGTTCCAACGCGGTGTCAGTTTCACGGGTGGACCGACCAGTGCGCCGAGCTACCTCGGTGGCAGCGACCACGGGCACTGGTTCGTCAACTCGAGCAGCGAGGGCTGGATCGCGATGCAGGGCGACGGTGGCGGGGTGTGCATCGGCGTCGAGCTCCTGAGCAGATACCAGACGAGCTATCCGAAACTGGTCGTGGAAGGCCGCGTGACCTGGCGTCGTCCGTCACCGGGGTGGCCGCCGGTGCCGGGCCCTCCCGGCAAGGCCGCGTTGTTCCGGGGTGATGTCGAGGTCGTCGGGACGCTGAAGAAGAGCCTGGTCCAGTTCAAGATCGATCATCCGAACGCGCCGGATTCCAAGTACCTCAACCATTCCGTCGTCGAGAGCGACGAGATGAAGAACGTCTACGACGGGGTGGTCGTGCTCGACGACTCGGGCGCGGCGGAGGTCGAGCTACCGGAGTGGTTCGAGGCGCTGAACGACCGCATCCGCTACCAGCTGACGCCGATCGGTGGCCCCGCGCCGAATCTGCACGTCGCCGCGAAGGCCTCCGGTGGACGGTTCCGGATCGCGGGCGGCCGGCCCGGCCAGGAGGTCAGCTGGCAGCTCACCGGCGTACGGCGCGACGCCTACGCCGTGGCCCACCCGCTGGTGGTCGAAGAGGAGAAGTCCCACCAGGAGCAGGGGACCTATCTGCATCCCGAGGCGCACGGCGAGCCCGCGGAGCGCTCCGTGTTCTTCGACCCGTCCGCAGTCCCAGCTGGAAAGGAGTAGGTCATGGCGGAGAAGCTGGTTCGGACGAGCTACGTGGACGTCACCGGGCAGCCGCGGCAGGGGATCACGGCGTTGCGGGAGAGCCGGGTCGACGTCGAGCGGTACGTGCGGCCGCTGGTCGGCGCCCATGCCGCTGCCCTGCACCAGTGGGGCGATCTGCACCGGCCTCGGGGTGTCGGCGATGGTGGGGCAGGCGTCCGTGCGGGTGGCGACCGGGGTGGCGGTCGACGCCGATGGCCGTCACATCTCGCTGGCGGCCGGTGGGTCGGCCAAGCTGGAGGACCAGACGCTGGTGTCCGTTGTGGACATTGGCGTCGTGCTGCCCACGGCCGGGCTGAGCGGGCCCCTGGTCGTGACGATCGCCTGGGCCGAGACGTTCGACAAGGCCGGGTTCCAGGCGAACCAGACCTTCCTGATGATGGAGACACCGCTGCTGCGGATCCAGCGGGCCGACGCGGTCGCCGACTCCGGGGCCGAGGTGGTGCTGGCCCACCTCCAGGTGGACGGGACGGGCAAGGTCACCGCGTTGAGCGCGCAGCGGCGCCGGACCGCGGCCATCGCGGTCGAGCGGGTCGAGTTCCGGGCGCCGAGCGTCACCACCACCGCAGGCGTCACCAGTGTCGATCACCGGGTGACCGCCGCGGTGTCGGTCCGGCCGGATGGTGCGCTCACGGCGTCCACGAAGTTCCACGTGCCGCAAGGGATACAGCTCAGCGATGCGGTCGGGCTCTCGGCGCAGTCCGGTGTGCTGGCGGTGTCCGGACCGCTCAACGTCCCCAACGGGCTGATGGTCCGCGACAGCGCGGGCGTCGGCGCGGTGCAGGCCGAGTCGGCGGCGCTCCGCGGGGTCTTCGGACTCAGTCATGCCGCGTTCCACCCCGGCGTGCTCGGCGTCAACGACAACTCAGGCAACCAAGCCGGTCCGGGTGTGTGGGGCAAGAGCCGGGCCGCCGGTGTCATGGGGGAGAGCGAGACCTGGTTCGGGGTCTTCGGCACGTCGCCGAACGGGACCGGGGCAGGTGCGGACGGGGCCACCGGCTTCTCGGGCGTCGGGCGGAAGTGGATCGGTGTCTACGGCGAGACGCACGCTCCGGCCAACGTCGGCTCCGCCGGCGTCTGGGGAGATGGGCTCACCACCGGTGACGGGGTGAAGGGGGTGGCCAAGGGGGCGGGAAAGGCGGCTGTCGCCGCGTTCCACCTCGGCGGCGGCCCGGCGGTGTTCGCGCAGGGCATGCCGGCCGGTGTGTTCAACGGCGACGTCGAGGTGCGGGGCAGGCTCACCAAGTCGTTGCTGAACTTCAAGATCGATCATCCGGTGGATCCGGCGAACCGGTATTTGAGCCATTCCGCCGTCGAGAGCGACGAGATGAAGAACGTCTACGACGGGGTGGTCGTGCTCGACGATGCCGGCGCGGCGGTGGTGGAGCTGCCTTCGTGGTTCGAGGCGTTGAACACCGAGTTCCGCTACCAGCTCACCGCGGTCGGAGCGGCGGCGCCGAACCTGCACGTGGCAGAAGAGGTCTCCGGCGGGCGGTTCAGCGTCGCGGGCGGCCCGGCCAGGGCGAAGGTGTGCTGGCTGCTGACCGGTGTTCGGCACGACGCCTACGCGCGAGCCAACCCGCTGCAGGTGGAGACCGAGAAGGAGGGCTACGAGCGCGGCAACTACCTGCACCCCGACGCGCACGGCGAACCCGGCGAGCGGGCAATCCCCTTCGAGGTCTCGACGCAGACGCGGGCCGACCTGCCGGGCGAGGGCTGAGTCCCGTGGCGGAGAAGCTGGTTCGGACGAGCTACCTGGACGTCACCGGGCAGCCGCGGCAGGGGATGACGTCCCTGCGGGAGAGCCGGGTCGACGTCGAGCGCTATGCGCAACCGTTGGCCGGGACCCACGCCTCGGCGTTGCACCGCTGGGGCATCGGCATCGGGCTCGGCGTCTCCGTGGCCGCCGCGGGTGTGCGGATCGGCGTCGGTGTCGCGGTCGACGCCGCGGGGCGCCACATCTCGCTGGCGGCAGGCGGGACGGCGAAACTGGAGGAACAGGTCCTGACGCCGGTCGGGGAGAACGGCGTGCTGGTGTCCACCGCCGGGGTGAGCGGGACGCTGGTGGTGACGATCGCCTGGGCCGAGACGTTCGACAAGGCCGAGTTCCAGGCGAGCCAGACGTTCCTGATGATGGAGACACCGCTGCTCCGGTTCCGGCCGGCGACGGGTTCCAGGACGTCGGTGCCGAGGTGGTGCTCGCCCAGATCCAGGTCGACGGCGTGGGCAACGTGACGTCGCTGGGGGCGCAACGCCGCCGAGCCACCGGCATCGCCGTCGACCGGGTCGAGTTCCAGGCCCAGAACGTGACCACGGCCGCCGGAACCACGAGTGTCGACACCCACACCACCGCCACGATCGGCGTCCGCGGCGACGGCGATCTCACGGTGTCCCGGAAAGTCCATCTGCCCCAAGGGATTCAGTTCACCGACACCACCGGTCTGGCCCCGTCGGGTGACACCGTGAACCTGGCGGGCCAGCTGCGGGTCCGCGCACCGGGAACGCCGAGCAGCACCGTCGAGATCCAGACGCCCGCGGCCGGTCCTGCCGTCAGCCACATCCACAGTGGACAGTCAGGCGACTGGGTCATCCGATCCGCCGCCTTGCACGGCAACGTCAACATCCAGGACACGACGACCCTGGGCCGGGTGAACATCGGCGGGTTCCTGGCCTCCTTCACCTCGCGGATCGCGGTGGGCGGGCAGCAGCCCAACTTCGGGGCCATCTCCCCGGACGTCTTCGTCCGCAACGACGACACCTTCGTCTTCCCCACGCCCATCGGCGTTTGCGCCCAGACCGACATCGGCGAGGGCGTCCGCGCCACCAGCCGGGACGGGACCGGTCTGGTCGCCTCCGGGGGAACCCGTGCGGCGGTCTTCCACGGCGACGTCGAGGTGCGGGGCAGGCTGACCAAGACGTCGCTGAACTTCAAGATCGATCATCCGGTGGATCCGGCGAACAGGTATTTGAGCCATTCCGCCGTTGAGAGCGACGAGATGAAGAACGTCTACGACGGTGTGGTCGTGCTGGATGGCGCTGGTGCGGCGGTGGTTTCGTTGCCGTCCTGGTTCGAGGCGCTGAACAACGAGTTCCGCTACCAGTTGACCGCGGTCGGGGCGGCGGCGCCGAACCTGCACGTGGCCGAGGAGATCTCGGGCGGATCTTTCGCGATCGCGGGCGGGCCGGCCGGGATGAAGGTGTGCTGGCAGGTCACCGGCGTTCGGCAGGACGCCTACGCGCGGGCCAACCCGCTGCGCGTGGAGACCGACAAGCAGGATCGCGAACGCGGCAACTACCTGCATCCGGAGGTGTATGGCGAGCCTGCCGAGCGCAATGTCTTCGCCGCCGTGGCGCAACCGACGGGTGGTGACGCTTGAGATGACGGCCGATGTTCTGCTGGAGCGCGCTGGTCCGCTCGGCGCCGTGCTCGACCGGCTCGACCGGCGGTTGGTCGCGGTGGTCGACGGTGACGGCTGGGCAGGCGCGGCACTGGTGGACACGACCGTCGAAGGGTCCGGTTTTGCTTGGCTGGCGCGGGAGTTCGGGCTGTCGTCGTTCGACGTCGACGTGGTGGCGGTCGCACTGGCCCCTGAGCTCGACGCGCGCTACGAACGGGCTTTCGCCCTGCTGCAGGAGGATCCGGCGCGCGGCAGGCCGACGGTCGACGCGGTGCTGACCTTGTTGTGTGCCGGCGCTGACGAGCGTTCCGTGCACCGCGCGCGGTTCGCCGCGGATGCGCCGCTGCGGCAGCACAAGCTCATCGAGCTGGTCGCCGACCCGCGTGACGCCGCGCCGCCGGACCGTGCGCGATATGTCGTCGTCGACCCGCGGATCGTGGACGCGCTTATCAGCGACCGCGGTGGGGACGGGCGCCTGGCCGCGGCCGCACGGGTGCGCGCGGCCGGCCAGCTGACCGATCTCACCGAGCGGATCACCCCGCGGGCCGCGTGGGCCGACCTGGTGCTCCCGGACGACACGACCGCCGTGCTGCGGGAGATCTGCGCCGCTGTCACCGGGCGCGAACGGGTGCTCGGCCGGTGGGGGTTCGCCGAGAAGCTGTCCCGCGGCACGGGGTGCGCCGCGCTGTTCTCCGGACCGCCCGGCACCGGCAAGACCATGGCGGCCGAGGTGGTGGCAGGCGAGCTGGGACTGGGCCTCTACCGGATCGACCTGGCCAGGGTGGTCGACAAGTACATCGGTGAGACGGAGAAGAACCTCAAGCGGATCTTCGCCGCCGCCGAGTCCGCTGACGCCGTGCTGCTCTTCGACGAGGCCGACGTGCTCATCGGCAAGCGCAGCGAGGTGCGCGACGCTCACGACCGGTACGCCAACCTGGAGATCGGATATCTCCTGCAGGCGATGGAGTCGTACCGCGGACTGGCGATCCTCGGCACGAACCTGCGGCACCACCTGGACGAGGCGTTCGTCCGCCGGCTCGCCTTCGCCGCGCACTTCCCGTTCCCGGACGAGGCGAGCAGGCGGCGGATCTGGGCGCAGATCTGGCCGAGCCGGGCACCGTTGTCCGACGACGTCGACGTCGAGCTGCTGGCCGGCCGCTACCCGTTGGGCGGCGGCAACATCAAGAACTGCGCCCTGGCCGCCGCGTATCTCGCCGGAGACGGCCCGATCTGCCTGCGGCACGTGCTTCAGGCGGTGCGCAGGGAGTACCAGAAGATGGGCAAGCAGCTCTCCGAGGCGGAGTTCCAGCCATGATCGCCCACATCGACCGGATGCTCCGCCACCTGCTGATCTCCGCGGTGGACGGGATCGACTCCGAAACCCAGGTGCGGTTCCAGCCGCCGGACGACACCTGGAAGCAGTACGTCGCCACGCTGGAGAAGGACGCAGTCAACGTCTATCTCGTGGAGTTGCGGGAGAACCGCGGGCTGCGCAGCGTCGACCGGAGCCAGCGGCTGGTCGACGGTGAACTGCAGACCGGTGTCCCGCCCCGCCGGGCCGACCTCCACTACCTGATCACCGCGTGGAGTGCGGCTTCGGTGACCCCCGCCGTCGAGCCGACGGTCGACGAACACGAGCTGTTGTACCGCATTGCCGCCGTGCTGGCGGATGCCGAACCCGTTGTCCCGAAACGGGTTTACGGTGCCGCAGGGTTGCCCGCAGGGTTTCCTGCCGCCATCGCCGAGGCCCAATTGCCGACCGTCGTGATGCCGGGGGAGGGCTTCCCGAAGTACGCGGAGTTCTGGGGGACCATGGCGGGCGCACACCCGTGGCGGCCCGCGATCTACCTGCGGCTGACCATTCCGGTCGAGTTCACCACCAGGGCCGTCGCCCCGCTGACCGCCACGCTGATCGCCGAGTTCCCCGGCGGCGAGGTGCTGATCGATTTCGGCGGCACGGTCGTGGACGCGGTGGGACAGGCGATCCCGCGGGCTTCCGTTCGGCTCGAGCGACCCGACGGCACCGGGGTCGGGGTCGCGGAGTCCGGACCAGACGGACGGTATCTCTTTCAGGGCCTGGCTCCCGGCGACTATCTGTTGCGGGCTCGCGCCGCCGGCTTCGCCGAGCGGGTCGTCGTGACGCGCCTGCCCGATGCCGGTGACGCCTACCAGCTGATCCTCACGTGAGGGGGCGAGCATGACTTCCGAGCGAGACCCGCTTCTCTCCGAAGCCGAAGCCATGCACGTGCAAGCGCCGCACGTCCTGCACGAGCGGGCGCTGCGGTCGCCGGGTGAGCCGTTGGATCCGGCGGTTCTGGCCCTCATGCAGGAGCGGTTTCGCCGCGACTTCGCCCACGTCCGCGTCCACACCGACGCCGTGGCGGCCGAGTCCGCCTCGGCCGCCGGCGCCAGGGCGTACACGGTGGGCGATCACATCGTGTTCAGCGCGGGGGAGTACGCGCCGGGCGACGAGCGCGGAAAGCGTTCCCTCGCGCACGAGCTGGCGCACGTCGTGCAGCAGTCGCGCGGAGGCCCGCCCGCTCCGGGTCTTGCGGCCGACCACCACCTCGAACACGACGCCCACCGGGCGGCCGATCACGCGGTGAGCGGTGGACCGGTCGAGGTCGCGGGGGCGAGCAGCCCCGGTGTCGCCCGCCAGGCCGGGGAGATGTCGTGGCTGGAACGCAAAGCGCGGGAGGCGTACCACCGCGCGGCGCCGGCGATCGAGAAGGTCAAGGAGTTCGTCTCCAAGGTCAACGAAGCGCCGTCGTTGAACGAGGTCGTCGCGCAGAAACTGGAGCAGTACGCGGCGAAGGCCAAACCGGACAGCCAGTCAGGGGCGGCGCTGAACGCCACGGCGAAGGTGATGACGGCCGCGGCGAAGGTGACCTCCCAGCCGCGCCGCGCGATGATGCGCGCCACGCTCCAAGGCCACCCCGTCCAGGCAGTGCAGGACTACCAGAAGGGCATGGACGAAGGACTGGCCGAGCTCAAGAAGGAGGTGTTCAGCGGGATCGAGGCCTACGAGGACGGGAAGTTCGGCATCGCCGACGACCCGCTCACCAAGGCCGCCGACTCGGTGACCGGCGGCAAGGCGTCGGCCTACTCCCGGCAGGTCCAGGGCGGCCTGATGAAGTCCGTCTACACCATGGGGGAGGGCCTGGCCAACATCGTCGTGCACCCGGTGCGCACCGCCGAAGGCCTGAACAAGATCGCCGAGATGACCAGTCCCACCCCGAGCCGGGACACGATGACCAACGTGGTCGGCTTCGTCTCCGACCTCGTTGATCCGAAGGTCACGGCCAAGCAGGCGGGCCGGAACTACCTGGCCGCAGAGGAGGCCAAGCAGAAACAGCGGCAGGCGGAGGCGCTGGCCCTGGTGAAGGGCTTGGGGGAGAACTACATCGACGCGTGGAAGAAGAAGCGTTACGGGGAGATCCCCGGTCTGCTGATCGGTGACGTCGGCAGCTTCTTCATCGGGGCGGGCGAGGGCAAGGCGGCAGGTTCGCTGGGACGTGGCGCCGGGGCCGCGGGAAAGATCGGTGAGGTGGCCAAGGTGGCAGACCTGGCCAAGGCCGGTGACCTCGGGAAGGCCGGCGAACTCGGGAAGGCCGGTGAACTCGGCAAGGTCGGCGACGTCGCCAAGGCGGGCGATGTCACCAAGGTCGCCGAGACCGCGAAAGGTCTGGAAGCGGCGGCCGACGGTCTGAAGTCCGCAGGGCAGCCGAAAACGCCTGTCCTGCCGAAGGAAGTACCGGCTCCCACACCGCGTCCCGCCGAACCGGGGATCCCCGGCTGGCGCCGACCGGCCCCTCCTCCCGAACCCTTCTTCCCACCCCCCGAGCCGCGCAAGCCGATCGTTCCGGAGCCGAAGCCGCCGGCGCTGCCCGAGCCCAAACCGCTGCCACCGGAACCAAAACCACTGCCCCCGGAACCGAAGCCGGTGGAGCCGTTCCCGCTCCGCCGCCGGCGCAAGGACCCGCCACCGTTCAAGGACTCCATGCCGGTCCAGGACGCACCCAAGAACCCGGCGGCGGCGCACGCCGAGGGCGAACTGGCCGAGGTCGTGGAGGCCGAAGAGGCCTCAGCGCGGACGGCGGCGGAAGCCGATCACGTCCCGGTCGCAGCCGAGGCCGGCGCCGACCGCGCGGTCGCCACGGCCGGGCCGAAGAAACCGGTCGGTCAACCGACCCGAACTGCAGGCACCACGACGCCGGCGGGCCCGACCAAGGGTTCGGGCGGCAGGAGCGGCGGCGGTTCGGGCGGCGGGGGATCAGGTGGCCCACGCCGCCCGCCGGAGCCCAAGAAGCCGCCGATTCCACGCGAAGGCATCGACAAAACACCGGCGGCCGAGGTGCTGGACCGCTTCCTGCCCTACTTTCAACGCAACCGCGCCCACTACCCGCCCGACATCCGAAAACTCATCGACGACGCGTCGCGGAACCCGACCAAGACCGCCGTCGAGGCGATCGACACGGCGATCAGAGACTCGTACGCCAGCCGCATGAACAAGGCGCTCGGCTACTCCGGCGCGCGCAGACCGGACCAGCTGACCGCGCCGTTCTACTCCTCGGTGAAGGCACATTCACCGCGCGGCAGCGAAGGCGGGATCTTCGAAGCGGTGTCGGAAGTCGGGCGCGACCAGAAGTTGCCGGCGCTGAACCTGCAGGGCCAGACGAAGCGCGGAGCCCTGGTCGACATCGACCAGTTCAACTACAGGCACAAGTACGGCCAGGAGATCAAGATGCCGCTGGCGATCAAAGCCCACCGCGACAAAGTCCCAAAAGACGTCTTCGACCAGCTCGTCCGTCAGGCCGAGTGGACCAGGGACTGGGGGATGAACCCGTACCACTGGGAGCTGCACAGCCCCGAAGACTTTCGCGCGCTGCAGCAGGCGGTACGAGAGAACCTTCACCTCGCCCCCATCGAGCTGGCCGACATCCTGCACTACGACGTGCTGGTAGCTCCAGGCAAAGGCACAACCCTGCGCATCACCCATCTCCCATAGGGATGTGCGGCGGCGCCTCGCCCCAGCCCACGTCATGAAGACCAGGTATCCGGACGTGCATGTCGACGCGGTTGACACAGTCGGGTCGGCCACGAACACTTGGCGCGCCCAAGAATGTGATCGCTAACATCGTGGAGTCGAACTCGTGCGCGCACGGCGTGATGGTTGCTGGGTTTCGGCGACGGTGACCGCGATCCTCCTCGCGGCACTCGGCTCGCCGAGTGCGGTGGCGCAGCCCTGGAGCAGGGACGTCACCGCCGACGTTCAGGCGAACCGGAACGTCACGCTGAGCGGGGACGCTGTCGTGCGGCTCACCGGTGGCGTGACCACCTACACGGGCGTGATCACCGGCGAAGGAGTCTTCACCGTCGGTGGAACGGGCACCTTGGTACTGGTGAAGAACAGTGACTTCACCCTGCCCGGCGACCGCCGCCGGCAGAAGATCGTCACCGTGGGTGGCAACCATCCGGTGACCACGATCGAGAACCCCGACCCGCCCGCCGTGATCGTGCAACGCGGTGCGACCCTCCAGTACGGCGGCGGATCGGGCGGAGACGGCGTCATCGGGCATTACACCCAGGCGCCCGAGGTGTCGCTGAACACGCTCAACCACCAGATCGACGGCACTTTGGACCTGGCCGTGCACAAGCGGGTGAACCTGGGCGTCATCAGCGGGTCCGGCCTCGTCAAGCAACGCAGGAACACCTGGCCCGGCGTCGATCTGCCGGGCACGCACCCGTTCTCGGGCACGCTCTACGTCGGCACCGGCGCGGACTACGGCAGCCTGCACTTCCTCACCGCCATGCCGCGCGTGCGCAAGGTGGTCAACCAGGGCTCGTTCATCCACAACGCCCCGGACCGCGAGGTGGTCACCGACGCCGCCGACATCTACTCGCAGTTCTACGGCAACGACATCAACTTCCACACCTGGGGCTCCGGCATGGTGCGGATGTCGGGCGTGTACAGCTGGTCCGACAACGGCTCGGACACCGATCCCGCATTGAGCGACCCGTCCCGCAACTTCGCCACCGTGCCGCACCGCGACAACAAACGCGGCATCAACATCGAGGGCGCCACGGTGACGTGGGGCGACGGCACGCACAACCGCTTCTTCCTGCCGGGCAACGAGAACACCGTCTACATCAACATGCACGCGGAGCGGAACGGCACCCGCAGCGTGCTGACGTTCGACTACAACGGCCCGGTCACCCTTGACGCGCCCATCTCCGGCGGCAGGTACCACGACACGATGGCGGACATCGGCCGCGGCGACGTCATCATCGCGGCGACCCGCGGCAATGCGGTCACCTTCAGCGCGCCGCAGAACTACGACGGCAACACGACGATCGGCGACGGCGCGTCGCTGCGTCTGGGTGACGGCAGCCCGCAGGGCGACAGCTCACTGCTCCGGACCGGCAAGATCGTCGACAACGGCGAGCTGATCGTGCAGAACGCCACCCGTGGCGTCGAACTCGCCCGGATCAGCGGCAAGGGTTCGCTGACCCAGGCAGGCCCGGCCACCACCACCCTGACCGGCGATCTCACCTACGAGGGCAGGACCACGGTGAAAGCGGGCACGCTCGCGGTCACCGGCGGCACCCTCGCCGCGAGCAGCGCGGTCGACCTGCCGGCGGCGGGGACGACGCTGGATCTCAGCAAGGCCGGCGACCAGACGATCAACAACCTGTCCGGCGTCGAGGGCAGCACGGTGGCGGCCGGCGGTGCGCTGACCGTGCACGCCACGACCGCGACGACGTTCGGCGGCGCCGTGACCGCCGCTGAACGCGTTACCAAGACCGGCGCCGAAATGCTCACCTTGACCGGTACGCACACAACCCAGAACGCCCCCTGGACCGTCCGGGAGGGAACACTCGCGCTGGCCGGGTCCGTACAGGCGCGACAGCTCACCGTGGAGCCCGCCGGCACGCTGCGAGCCACCGGCACGGTGGAAGGCGCCGTCGACAACGCCGGGACGGTCCACGCCACCGGCCTGACCGTGCACGGCGCCTACACCCAGCGGCCCGGCGCACGTCTGGCCGCGACCCGGATGAACGTCACCGGCGCGGTGACGCTCGCGGGCACGTTCGAACCGGACCAGGCACACGGCCCCGGCGTGATCATCGACAACAAGGGAACCGCCCAAGTCACCGGCACCTTCGACGGACTGCCCGAGGGTGCGCCAGTCGGCCCGTTCCGGCTCACCTACCGCGGCGGCGACGGCAACGACGTCGTCCTGACGGGCAATTCCGACACGACCATGCCCGATGCCATTGCGCGGCAATCCGCGACCGTGTCGAGCTTCGGGCCGTTGTGGTGGTTCTCTGCGGCCGGCGTGCTCGGGCTGCTGATCGCACTTGTATTCCTGTTGCGCAGACGGTCACGGAACCGGAGTTGAGTCGTCGGACCGTTGGGCTCAAAGGTGTGTACGGTGCCGGCGTGTCAACGGATCTGGGCCGGGCTCTTCCTGGTGTGGCTCTCGGCTTGTCGGTCGTAGCGTTGTGGGGCCTCGGAATGGGTGTGTTCGCACCATCCGAGGGCACGAGGGTTGACGGTCCGCTGACGTCGAGCTCAGCGTGGCAAGTTGGTGCGTTGTGGTGTGTGTCTGTCGTGCTGGTAGCTGCTGCCGCCCCATTTGTTGTTGCGAGTTCTCACCTCGTGCCCTCTGATGACTTGCTGAGAGTTGCCAACTGGGTTGTACCTGCCGGCGCCGGAGGGGTCGTGTGGGCGGTCGGCTGGATGGACCTGTTCAGCATCTACGACGGGCTTCGTCCGCTGGGCATCGCCGAGCACATGGCTGCGGCCAACCGGTTTGGTGAAGGAGCGTGGTGGGAGTGGCCTGCCGCGTACCCCGGTGATCCGATCAAGTCGGTGATCGTGGGGTTCGCGGGGGGTGGCCGTGGTGGTGCTGTGGGCGTGGCTCTGTCGGTGTCCGCGGCGGTCCGCGATCGCACTGGAGGCGTTGGTGTTCTGACGTCGGCACCGTATGACGCCGACGAGTTCTTCTGGGGCCATGTGGCGATCACGGTGATTGCCGGTGCGGCGCTGACGACGGGTGCGGCGATGAGCTGCTTTGTGCGCTGTCGGCGTAGCTGAGACGCGGGCTACTCGTCTTCGTCGTAGGGCAACGCGGCGGAAAGCCACGTTCGGATCCGATACCGTTCGAAGCCGCCTGGCTGTGCGTTGACGAGGGCTTCCTTGCGGGTGGTGATGTCCTCGTGCTCGAGGACGTCCTGGCGAGCGGCAAGAGCCTGTTCGCGTGCCTGGTGAGCGACCTCGAGCGCGTAGATGCCTGGCCCCGTCGGCAGATCCGCGTCCAGTGCGTCACCGGTGGGGGAGCTGAGCACGAGCAGGCCGCTCGGGCACTCGAGTTCGAAGAGCTGAGGTGTGGACCAGCTCGTAGCCGGTTGAGGCCACGACGGCCGTTTGGGCTTCTGTGATCGCTTCGTCGAGACCCGTGCCGTCGTCGTTGTCCTGGTCTCGCACGGTGATCAACCGATAGCTGGGCACGGTGATCAGCTCGTGCTGGCCGAGCAGTTCCGGCACGATGTCCCCTCTTGTCGTGGGCTGGGCGTTCACGTGGCCGGGGTTGTCAGTCAACCTGGATCCGATGCTTCACAGTTGACGTCCGTATCGACTTCGGTCAAGCGGATGAACCAGGCCAAATTGGTGTCACTGCTCCTATGCTCGGGTGCCATGAGCAAGCTGGGGGTAGTGGTCCTGCTCGTGCTGTGCCTCGGCGCCTGCGCGGGGTCCGGACCGACGAGGCAGGACGTCATCACCAAGATCAGGGCCGACGCCGGCACCAAGGACGCGCCGGCGCAGGTCGTTGACTGCGTCGCCGACTGGTACATGGGCAGGCCCGCGTCCGAACGACAGGCCTTCATCGATGGTGAGGTCGCGGCCCAGGAGCCGGATCAGGGCGTGCTGGACTGCCTGAAAGGCGCGGCGCCGTGAGATGAGAGTGCGGTGAGAGCGGGCTGAGAGACCCCGGCGCTTGGGTGAGGTGGGACCTCTCTGGGGGAGGTCTGCCTGTTGCGCTGGAGGTAGTCGTGAGGGCTAGGCGCTCGATAACGATCCCCGTGGTGGGAACGTTGCTGGTCTCGTTGGCCGTGGCGATCGCCGTGGTGACACGGGAGGAATGTCCGGACAGCAGACCGGACGGGCCCGCGGCCCGTGCGGCGGCGAGAAGTTGTGGCGAGCCGGTGGACGTGGCGCTGCTGACGAGCGCCACCCGGCTCGTCGTGGCCGATCCCAACGGAACGATGACCGTCACCCAGCACGCCACGCCGCAGCGGGTGCGCCGCGACGACGGCTGGGTGCCGGTCGACACCGCACTCGATCCGGCGACGGTCGTGCCCAGGGCGGCGGCGGTCGACCTGCGGATCGCTGGTGGGCCGCAGGAGCCTCTGGTCACGATCAAGGACGCCGACAGGTCGCTGGAGTGGGGCGCTGCGCCGCAGGAACCGCCGAAGGTGGAAGGTGACACCGCCACCTTCGCCGGCACGCGGATCCAGGCACTGGCGGACGGGTTCCGGATCGTCATGACCGGCCAGGGCGCGCAGCAGGTGCGCATGCCGGTCGGCACCCGTGGGCTCGCCCTGCAGGAGCGCGACGGTGTGATTCGCGCGCTGGATTCCAAGCACCGCACCGTGTTCGTGGCCGAGCAGGCCACCACGAAGGCGGGCGCGGTGCCCACGAAGATCGAGAACGGCGACGTGGTCTTCACGCTGCCCGATGGAGCATGGGAGCTCACGCAGGTCGTTCACCACGGTGATCGGAACTTCGACGGCACGGTGTTCGCCGGTGCGCGAATTGAGCGCGCGCGGCTGGGTGACCAGGACGTCTCCAGCACCGTCAAGACGGCGGTGGCGCACCAGGATTCCCTTCTCCCGCTGGAGATGAGCGACCAGCCGCTCGTCACCACCTTCACCCCAGGCACGACCGCGGCGCCGGTCGTGACGTCCTCCGACTACCCGGCGGGTGAGCAGGCCCGCGGAGCTCCGAGACAACCGGGCAAGGTCGTCTTCGCCGCGCCGGGCGCCGTGGAGTTCCGCCATCGCTGGCAGGGCGAGGCCGAATTCACGCGGGTGCCCGCACCGAGCGGTACCGTCGAGGTCAGCGTCGCGCCGCCGGCCAAGGGCACACAGGTGCTGGAGGTCAAGGCGGTCGACGCGGCCGGCAAGGAGTCGGAGCTCACGCCGCACGCCACCCGCGTCGCCGCGCTGCCAGAGCCGATCGTCAAGCACGACAACGGTGTGTTCAGCGCTGAGCGCGGCACCGCGTTCAAGTACCGGTGGAACACCGACTGGATCTTCCAGAAGGCCGTGGACGGCAAGGCGAAGCTGAGCCTCGTGCCGCCGGCCGCGAGCACCGTCGAGGTCATCGCCATCGGTGCCGACCCGTCGGTCGAGTCCGCCCCGGTCACCTTCACCACGGCCGCGGCCGGCACGCCGCAGGTCGCCTCGGCCGACTACCCGGCGGACGGCGTCGAGCACGGCGCCGCGGGCAAGGAGGGCACGTTCACCTTCCGCGCCACCGGAACGGACCCGGTCACCGGCTTCCGCTACCAGCTCGACGGTGGTGCGGTCACCGACGTCCCCGGCTCGGGCAAGGCGCAGACGAAGATCACGCCGGCCACCGCGGGCGAGCACGTCCTGACCGTGAAGGCGGTCGGCGCCAACGGCGAGGAGTCGCCCGCCGCGGAGCACCGCTTCAAGGTCGCGGCCGCCGCACCACAGGCACCCGCCGCGCCGCAGATCG
>NZ_VSRL01000349.1 GCF_012184385.1 Lentzea indica | reverse complement strand
CCCTGCCCGCGTGGTCGTGATCGGCGGCGGCGTGGCCGGCGTCAACGCCGCCACCATCGCCGTCGGCATGGGCGCCGACGTGCAGATCCTCGACACCAACGTCGACCGCCTGCGCCAGATCGACGCCCAGTTCCAGGGCCGTCTGCGCACGCTGGCCTCGAACGCCTTCTCCGTCGAGCAGGCCGTCCGCGAGGCCGACCTGGTCATCGGCGCGGTCCTCGTGCCGGGTGCCGCTGCCCCGAAGCTCGTCTCGAACGCGCTGGTCGCCGACATGAAGCCGGGCTCTGTGCTCGTCGACATCGCGATCGACCAGGGCGGCTGCTTCGAGGACTCGCGTCCCACCACGCACGCCGAGCCGACCTACGAGGTCCACAACTCGGTCTTCTACTGCGTGGCGAACATGCCGGGCGCCGTCCCGCGCACCTCGACCTACGCGCTGACCAACGTGACGCTGCCGTACGCGGTCGCGCTGGCCGACAAGGGCTGGGAGAAGGCGCTGAAGGACGACCGTTCGCTGGCCCTGGGTCTCAACGCCCACGCCGGCCGACTGACCAACGGCCCGGTGGCCGAGGCGACCGGCCTCGTGCACACGCCGCTGGAGTCCGTGATCTGAAGGCCAACTGAATGAAGAGGCCCCCGCACGCGATCAACGCTGCGGGGGTTTCGCCTATCTCAGGGCGGCGACGCTCGCCTTGATCCCGTTGATCACGCAGTCCAGCCCGAACTCGAACTGCCGGTCCAGCGACCACAGTGCCGGTTCGTTCATCATCTCGACGTAGCGCGGGAACCTCTCCCGGTACAAATCGGCGAACCTGGCCACGTCGGGCGGCGCGATGTCGAGCCTGCCCCGGTTGTTGAAGTTCACCTCGGCGACCGCGAACCCGATGACGAAGCTCGACATCGTCGAGACGGACTGCGAAGCCTCGACCGCCGACAGACCGGCCGTTCGCATGGGTTCGAGCATCGAGTCCGCCATCCCGACGGCGTTCGGACCGATGCTCATGTACTCGCCGATGATCCGGATCCACCACGGGTGCCGGAGCGCGAGATGACGCAACGAGTGCATCATCCCGCGCAACGCGGTCTCCCAGTCGACGTCGGCGTCCGGCGGCTCCATCTCTCCGTAGACCGCGTCGATGCAGAGTTCGACCAACGCGTCCTTCGTCGGCACGTGCCAGTAGAGCGACATCGGTGCCGCGCCCAGTTCGGCCGCGAGCTTGCGCATCGACAGCTTCTGCATGCCGTGCTCGTCCAGCACCTCCAGCGCCTTGCGGACGATCGCCTCCCGGCTCAGGCCGAGAGGCTGCCCGCTGCTGGGCCTGGGCTTGCTGAACCACACGCTGTCCACAACGGCGATCCTAAGCACGTCGCAGCAACACGCTGGCCACAACACCTCCCAGGAACACGGCCAGAGCACCGAACAACAGGCTGACGCTCATGCCGTTCGAGAACGCGTCACGCACGACCGTGATGTCCGCACCGCTGTGCAGTGCCTCGCTCAAAGATCGCGACGGGACGCCGTCCGGCAACGAGGCCGCGAACCGCGCCGACAGCAGCGCACCGAGCACCGCGATGCCGAACGAGGAACCCAGCTCGGTCAACGTGCTCGACAACCCGGACGCGATACCGGCGCGCTCCGGCGGGATGGAACCCATCAACGCGTTGACCGCAACCGGTTGCGCCACACCGACACCCACGCCGATCAGGATCAGACCTGCCAGCGTCGGCGGGTACGTCGTGCCGATCGACAGCAGCACCACGCCGGCCGCGACGATCGTCATGCCGAGCAGCATCGCCTTGCTGGCGCCCAGTTTCAGCACGAGCTGGCCCAGCGTGTTGCTGGTGACGAGCAACGCGATCGCCATCGGCGCGACCCTCAGTCCTGCCTCGAGCGGGCTGTAGCCGAGCACGCCCTGAAGGTGTTGCGTCAGCAGGAAGAGCGAGCCCGCCATGCCGAACGCCGCCAGCACACCCGACGCCACCGCGCCGGTGAAGCGACGGTCCTGGAAGAACCCGAGGTCCAGCATCGGTTCCGCGGTGTGCCGCTCCCACAACGCGAACCCCGTCATGGTCACCAGGCCGAGCGCGACCGGCACACCGAACTCCAGCGAGCCGAAGCCGTGCTCCGGCACCTCGATCACGGCGTACACGATCGAGACCATGCCGATGATCGACAGGATCGAACCGAGGACGTCCGGCTTGCGCACGGTCGGGTCCTTCGACTCCGGCACCAGCGCGGCGACCGCCGCGACGGCGAGGATCGCCACCGGCACGTTGATCAGGAACACCGAGCCCCACCAGAAGTGCTTGATCAGCGCGCCACCGATCACCGGACCGGCCGCGAAGCCGAGACTCGTGACCGCGGCCCAGATGCCGATGGCCTTCGGACGTTCCTTCTCGTCGAACAACTGCATCAGCACGGCCAGCGTGCCGGGCATCAGCATCGCGGCACCGACACCCATGAAACCGCGGGCAGCGATCAACGCCTCTGACGAGCCCGCGTAGGCCGCCACGGCGCTCCCCGCGCCGAACAGGGCCAGACCGGCCAGAAGTGCGCGCTTGCGGCCGAACCTGTCGCTCCACGCACCGGTCGTGAGCAGCAGACCCGCCAGCGCGAGCGAGTAGGCGTTGATCATCCACTGGATGTCCGCGGTGCTCGCGCCCAGACCGGTGGAGATCGACGGGATCGCCACGTTCAGCACGGTGTTGTCGAGCACCACGACCATCACTGACAGACAGAGCACGCCGAGCACGGCCCAGCGCTGGGGGTGCGGGTGCACCACGGCCTTCTCGGTCGTCGAAGTCATCGAGTCCTCCCCCTTACGGTGTACGAGGACCTTACAGCGTACGAGACCTCAAGGCGCAAGAGGATTTCGCTCAGGAAGTGGGGAGAGGGCGCAGCCCGGGTTCACAGCGAACACCTGGGGAGGAAATTAAAGGGCGGCCGCGCTCAACCAGCCTGGGGGTCACTGGGAGCGGGGCCGCCGTGTCCAAATATAGCGGGCCCACGGCGGCCGCGCCCAGCACCCCCACCGAAACGCGACCCAAAAGTTTCCCCAGCTGGACCATTGCCCGGTTCCTGCCCGTCCAGCAAACGAGTGAATTCGCCTGTCCGCGGTGCGGCGAGCAGGGCCAACGGCCGATGAAGACGGAGTCGGGCGTCCCTCGAAGGGAGATTCCATGGCTGAACCACAGGGATGGATCCACTGCCACGACCCGTTCGGTCGGGACAGATCGATGACCGTTCTGGTCGAAAACGACCGAGTTCTCCTGGTCGCGCCGCCGGGCGAGACCGCTGTGATGTCCGCCACTCAGACGCGCCGGCTGGGCTCTTTGCTCGACCAGGCCTCGGCGAAGATGTGATGGACGAGACCCTGCGTGACGCGGTGCTGCAAAGGCTGGCACTGCTGGACAAGGTGGCGGAGCACGGCGAGGCGGAGGCGCTGGTTCCGCTGGCCCGCGCGGAGATCCACCGCCTGGCGGACGGCTGGCGCTTGCTGCTGACGGTGCACCAGCCCGACGAGGACGGCAGGTGCAAGGCGTGTCCCGGCTGGCTGCGACGCCGCCGATGGCCTTGCCAGGTCTGGAACATGGCGCACCAGCACCTGATCGGCGAGGGACTGCCGCATCGCGAGCGGCGGCGGCCGCTGCGCAACCCTTTCACCCGATCAGGCGTTATCGATCTCCCTGAGGAGACGCCGGTCGAGATGACCGCCGAGCTGCCGATCCTCACCGACGAACCACTGGGGGTGCACCGCGCGCCGGTCGTGACCCGACCGAAGCACGCCTTGCCGGACTGAGCTTTCAGGCAGGATGGGCCGCATGCATGACGGCAGCGGCCTCATCGCCGTCCAGAACCTGACCAAGCAGTTCGGTTCCGTGACCGCGGTGCAGAACCTGAGCTTCACCGTGTCACCCGGCAGCGTGACGGGCTTTCTCGGCCCGAACGGCGCGGGCAAGACGACGACCCTGCGAATGCTGCTGGGACTCGTGAAGCCGACGGGCGGCACGGCGACGATCAACGGACGACCGTTCCACCAGCTCGGCCAGCCCGGCCGCGTGGTGGGCGCGGTGCTGGAGGCGCAGGGGTTCCACCCCGCCCGCTCCGCCCGCGACCACCTGCGCGTGTACGCGGCGGCCATCGGCGTGCCGGACGCGCAGGCCGACCAGGTCCTCGGCCTGGTCGGTCTGGGCACTGCGGCCGATCGCAAGGTGGGAGGGTTCTCTCTCGGCATGAAGCAGCGGCTGGCGCTGGCCACCGCGTTGCTCGGCGATCCGCAGGTGCTCGTGCTGGACGAGCCGGCGAACGGCCTCGACCCCGAGGGCATCGCGTGGCTGCGCACGTTCCTCCAGTCGTACGCGCGCATGGGACGCACCGTGCTGATCTCCAGTCACCTGCTGGCCGAGGTCGAGCAGACCGTCGACCAGGTCGTGATCATCTCGCGCGGTCAGACGATGTTCTACGGGCCGTTGGAGCAGTTGCGGCAGTCGCAGCAGCAGCGCGTTCTCGTGCAGCCGTCGGACGTCAACGCGCTCGCGATGGCGTTGCGCAACGAGGGCGTGCAGACGATCGAGCAGCTGCCCGACGGCAGGCTCGCGGTGTCCGGTGTGGACTCCAAGCACGTGGCGGACAGCGCGTTGAGGGCAGGCGTGTCGATCTACGGCATCCAGGAGGAGCAGGTCGACCTCGAGCGGTTGTTCTTCCAGCTCACCAGTGGCCAGTACGCCGGGTACGCGCCGGCGCCGTATCAGCAGCAACAGCAGGGTGGTTGGGCCTGATGGGCAACCTCGTACAGGCGGAGCTCCGCAAGACGACGACGACCGGGCTGTGGTGGGGTCTGCTGATCCCGACCGCGGTGCTGGCGCTCGGCTGGGGGCTCGCGACCGGCCTGCTCGGGCAGTTCTTCGTGGACTTCGCGTCGTCCAGCGACGTCGACGAGGTGTCGGACTTCCTCGGGGTCTCGCCGGACCAGTGGAAGGTCTCGCTGTTCGGCATGGCGCGGGCGATCAACATCTCGACGATCTTCCCGATGATCTTCGGCGCGATGGCGATCTCCGGTGAGATCAACCGGCGGACGATCACGACGACGTTCCTGACCGCACCGTCGCGGATGCACTCGATGCTGGCGAAGATGCTGGTCTACGTCCTGTGGGGCGCGATCTACGGCCTCGTGATCATGCTGTTCGTCAGCGTCGGCGTGGTGCTCACCAGCGAGTCCGGGCAGCTGCCGGACGCGGGTGGCTGGGCGATGCTGACGCTGGTCTGCGTGCTGTCGTCGATCCTGATGACGATGTTCGGGGTCGGCGTCGGTGCGTTGATCCCGAACGTGGCGGGGACCGTCGTGCTCCTGCTGCTGTACTTCCTGGTGATCGAGAACGTGCTGCACGGCGTGCTCGCGTACCTCGAGGTGCCTGCGGTGATCGGGTTCCTGCCGAACGGGTCGATCAACGGGCTCACCGGGTCGGTCGCGGTCGACCTGTTCCTGTCCACGGCGGGTGTGGTGCCGCCGGAGATCGAGGACGTGCTGCGGGCGATCGCCGGTGCCGGTGGCGCGCTCGACTGGTGGTGGTCGGGGCTGGTGTTCCTCGCCTGGTCCGGGATCGTGTTCGCGGGTGGCTGGGCGGTCACTCAGGCCAAGGACATCACCTGACCTGCGGTTTTTGAAGATCACCTGGACTGTCGGACCCCGTCCGTAGTCTTGGCTGCGTGACAAAGGGCTGGATCCGCCGACTGACCGCCGCCTGCTGGCAGCACCCCCGCCTCGTGGTGCTGTCGGTGGTCGCCGCGGTCGTCGGCGTGGGTCTGCAGGCGGCGGGTCCGTTGCTGCTCAAGACCGCGATCGACGACTCGACGGTGGGCCGGACCGACAGGTTGTGGCCGCTGATGGTGGCGCTGGTCGTGTTGGAGCTGCTCACGTTCGGGTCTGCGTTCCTGCGGCGATATCTGGGCGGACGGCTGGCGCTTGGCGTGCAGCACGACCTGCGGCTCGGCGTGTTCTCGGCGGTGCAGCGGCTCGACGGCGCGAAGCAGGACGAGCTGCGGACCGGCCAGATCGTGTCGCGCTCGATCACCGACCTGCAGCTCGTGCAGTCGCTGCTGATGATGGCGCCGCTGGCCGTCGGCACGGTGGTGTTCGCGGTGGCCGCTCTGGCCGCGATGCTCTACCTGTCGGTGCCGCTGACGATCATCGCGATCATCGTCCTGCCGCTGGTGGCGTGGCTGGCCGGCCGCACGCGGCTGACGCTGTTCCCCGCCACGTGGTCCGCGCAGCAGCGGGCCGCGGATCTGGCGCAGCACGTCGAGGAGACCGTCACCGGTGTCCGCGTGGTCAAGGGCTTCGGCCAGGAGGCCCGCGAGGTCGCGCGGCTGGAGAAGCACGCGAAGGGTCTGTTCGCGGAACGGATGCGGGCAGCCCGGTTGTCGTCGAAGCCTCTCGCGACCGTCACCGCGCTGCCGTTGCTCGGCCAGGTCGCGGTGCTGGGACTGGGCGGCTGGCTGGCGTTGCACGGCCAGGTCACCCTGGGCACGTTCCTGGCGTTCACGACGTACGTGGCGAATCTCGTCGGCCCGACCAGGTTGCTGTCCAGCCTGATGGTGTCCGCGCAGCTGGCGCGTGCTGGCGTGGAGCGGGTCTACGAGCTGATCGACTCGCAGCCGGACGTCACGGACGGTCCCGGCGAGGTGCCGGACGGCCCGCTCGGGATCTCGTTCTCCGGCGTGACGTTCGGGTACACCCGCAGCGAGCCGGTGCTGCAGGACTTCTCGATCTCGGTCGAGCCCGGCGAGACGCTGGCGCTGGTCGGTACCGCGGGTTCTGGCAAGTCGACGGTTTCCCTGCTGCTGCCTCGTTTCTACGACGTGCACTCCGGTGCTGTGCGGGTCGGTGGTGCGGACGTGCGGACGCTGCGGCTGGAGTCGTTGCGCGGCGCGGTGGGCGTCGTGTTCGAGGAGGCGTTCCTGTTCTCCGACACGGTGTTCTCGAACATCGCGTACGGCATGCCCGGCGCGTCGCGTGCCGAAGTCGAGCGCGCCGCGAAGGCCGCTGAGGCCCACGACTTCATCGAGGCACTGCCTCTCGGCTACGACACGGTGGTCGGCGAACGCGGCCTCACGCTTTCCGGCGGCCAACGCCAGCGCGTCGCTCTGGCCCGTGCCCTGCTCTCCGATCCGCGCGTCCTGGTGCTGGACGACGCGACGTCCGCGGTGGACAACGCGACCGAGGCCGCGATCCACGCGACCTTGGCGTCGGTGACGGCCAACCGCACGACTCTGCTGGTGGCGCACCGGCGTTCGACTCTGTCACTGGCCGACCGAATCGCGGTCATGGACGCAGGCCGTGTGATCGACATCGGCACCCACGCCGAGCTGACCTCGCGCTGCGCCCTCTACCGCGACCTGCTGGCGGGCCCCGACGAGGCGATCGAGTCCACCGCGCCGGCGATGACGGGGGACCTGTGGCCGGAGCTCAGCCAGGAGGACCTCGACCAACGCCTGATCGACGAGGCCAAGACCCCGGCGCTCGCTTCGTCCGGCCGGCGGGGAGGTGGCGGCGGCATGTCCGCGCTGGCCGGTGGC
>NZ_VSRL01000348.1 GCF_012184385.1 Lentzea indica | reverse complement strand
CGCCACGTCGCCGCCGGTGATGGCGGCGAGCTCGTCGGCGCTCACCTCGCCCGGACGTGCCACCAGGTGCACGGCCGGCCTGGCGTCGTCGGCTTCCAGGGCGAGCTTCAGCGGCTCGCCACGGCTGCCGAGGGCCTCCGCGAACGCCTGCGCGATCCAGCGCGGGTGGGCGTGGGTGAAGGCCAGGTTGCCGATCGGGTCCGTGTCCGGGTCGGGTGCGAGCTCGTCGACCCACGCCGCCTCGTCCTGCTCCGCGACCCGGCGCAGGACGGCGTTGACGAAGCCCGCGATCCCGGACCGAGCTCGGCCCGGACGAGGTCGACGGTCGAGGCGACCGCCGCGTGCGACGGAATCCGTGTGCGTAGCAGCTGATACGCACCGAGCCGCAGCGCGTCGAGCGCCGAACCGTCCACTTCGGACAGCGGTCGGTCGGAGCACGCCTCGATGACGGCGTCGAGCAGGCCCTGCGCTCGCGCCGAACCGTAGGTGAGCTCGGTGGCCAGCGCGGCATCGCGGCCGGTGATGCGACGGTCGCGCAGCATCTGCGGCAGCACGAGGTTCACGTACCGCTCGCGCTGCCGCACCGCGCGCAGCGTCTCGAGCGCGGCGAGGCGTGCCGGGTCCTCCACGGGCGGCCTGGAGGGTCCGGTGCGCCTGCGCGGCGGGTGCGGCCTGCGCGGACGGGAGGGCTTGGAGGCTCCTCGCGAGTGGTCGGTCATGAGATGCGTTCCCCTGCTCCGGCACGGACAACGCGCGCCAAGTTCGTACCGGCCGCCAAGCGGTCCGGTGCCGTGCCACGGCGTTGCGTCCTGCCCGCGTCTGCCCGTGCCCGGGCTCGCGCGGCGATGCCGCGAGCCCTCGTTCCGGAGCACATCATGCGATGCGCTCCCCTGCCTCGATGCGCACGCCGCGGGCCCAGTCGGTGGCGGCCATGCGCTTCTTGCCCTGCGCCTGGACCTCACCGAGGGCCACGGCGGTGGTCGCCGTGCCCACGAGCACGCGCTTGCGTTCGACGAGGATCTCGCCGGCCGGCAGCGTCACGTCGTCCACGGGTGTCACGGGACCGAGCTTCAACCGCTCACCACGGAACTCGGCCCACGCGCCTGGCTCGGGCGTCACGGCGCGGGCCAGGCGGTCCACCGCCACCGCGGGCGTGGTGAAGTCGAGGCGCGCGTCCTCGACGCTGATCTTGGCGGCGTAGGTGACGCCGTCGGCGGGCTGGCCGACGGCGCGCAGGGTGCCGTCCTCGATGCCGTCCACAGTGGACAGCAGCAGCTGTGCGCCTGACTCGGACAGCCGGGTCAGCAGGTCGCCGGAGGTGTCGCGGTCGCGCACCTTCTCGGTCACCACGCCGAACACCGGGCCGGCGTCGAGCTCCTTGACGATCCGGAACGTGGAGGCGCCCGTGATGTCGTCGCCGTTGCGCACGGCGGCCTGCACCGGCGCGGCGCCGCGCCAGGCGGGCAGCACGGAGAAGTGGAGGTTGACCCAGCCGAACTTCGGGACGTCCAGCGTCCGCTGCGGCAGCAGGTTGCCGTAGGCGACGACCGGGCAGAGGTCGGGTTCCAGCGCGCGCAAGCGGTCCAGGAACTCAGGATCGCCAGCCTTCGCGGGCGTGAGGACCTCGATGCCGTGCTCGTCGGCGAGCGCGCCGACCGGGGAGCGCTCGAGCTTGCGGCCTCGGCCGGAGGGGGCGTCGGGGCGGGTGACCACGGCGACGACGTCGTGGCGCGGAGAGTCGATGAAGGCGCGCAGCGAGGGAAGTGCGACCTCGGGCGTGCCGGCGAACACGAGTCGCATGGTCAGCTGGACCTGCCGAAGAGTGGGTGCGGGCTCTGCTTCAAGGTGGGGACCGTACCGTCGAACCACTCGGCCTGCCGGATTTCCCTCATGGCCTGCTTGCGGGTCTCGGCGTCGAGGCGGTCGAGGAACAGCACGCCGTCGAGGTGGTCGGTCTCGTGCTGGATGCAGCGCGCCAGCGTCTCGGTGCCCTCGACCTCGATGGGCTCACCGTGCATGTTCCAGCCCTTGGCCACCACGTGCAGGTGGCGCTTGCAGTCCCACGACATGCCGGGGATGGACAGGCAGCCCTCCGGGCCGTCCTGCATCTCCTCGCCGACCACGTCCCACGTCGGGTTGACGAGGTGTCCCGCGAAGCCGTCGCAATGGTAGGTGAACACGCGCAGCCCAACGCCGAGCTGAGGCGCGGCGAGTCCCGCTCCGCCCGCGTTCTGCATCGAGTCCCACAGGTCCTTGACCAGGGTGCGCAGTTCCTTGTCGAAGTCGGTGACCTCGACAGCGGAGGTGCGCAGCACAGGGTCGCCGAACAGGCGGATGGGTTGGACGGTCACGCAATGCTCCTCGTGGTGGACTGGTGGCCAGTCTACGAGGAGCGCGGTCAGTGCTCGGACGCGCTGCCGAGGAAGATCACGCCCACCAGCGCCACGAGGAAGTGGCCGGTGAAGCGCAGCGCCGTCAGCACGGGGCGGAACAACGCGTGGAAGTTGAAGTCAGCTGCCGGAGCGCCGGTGACAGTGGTCGTCGTCATGACATGAACTGTGCCGTTCGCGCAGGTCAGCCCACATCGGCTTGCGGTATCGAGCCTTCATCGGCCCGAGGTAGGAAGATCGGGTGCAACACTCGGTCAGAAGGTGGACACCTCCGGGACATGAGGCTGATGCGACCGAGCTGGGAGGGGGCGGCCGGCGTGCGCGACGACGCCCCGTCGGACGCCGAACTGTGGGCGCGCGGTGACGAGCACGCGTTCAGCGAGCTGTACGACCGCTACGCCGAGGCGGTGTGGAACCACGCCTACCGGCTGACCG
This sequence comes from Lentzea indica, assembly GCF_012184385.1. Lineage (GTDB taxonomy): Bacteria > Actinomycetota > Actinomycetes > Mycobacteriales > Pseudonocardiaceae > Lentzea > Lentzea indica. The sequence goes on along the minus strand of NZ_VSRL01000348.1, from coordinate 4,753 downwards.
CGTCGTGGTCGACGGCGGAGGACCTGACGTCGGCGACGTTCATGACCGCTTGGCGCAGGCGCGCCGAGATGACCCTCGTGCGGGACAGCGCGCTGCCGTGGCTGTTCACCGTCGCGGGCTTCCTGGCGCGTTCGGAGTTCCGCCGCAAGGCGAGGTTCACGCGGCTGCTGCACCGCGTGCCGAGAAACGACGTGCAGCGCGACCACGCCGACGAGGTCGCGTCGTCCCTGGACCACGAGGCCCGCCTGCGCCAGGTGCTGGAGGCCGTTGAACGCCTTCCCCGCGCCGAGCGTGAGGCCGTGGAGCTGGTCCTGCTCGGCGAGCTGTCCACCGCGCAGGCCGCAGAGGCGCTGGGCGTCGCCGAGGTCAGCATCCGCTCCCGCATCTCCCGCGCCCGCACCCGCCTGCGCAAGCAACTCTCCGACGACACCCTGGAGGTGGAGTGATGGCCCTCGACCTGCCACCCCGCCGCGAGCTCCCCGCGGACGTCAAGGAGCGCATGCGCCCGGACTTCACCCAGGTGGAAGGGCGGCGCCACAGCCGCGCTCCGCTGGCCGCGGCCGCCGGGGTCCTCCTCCTGGTCGCGGGCGGTGTCGCCGTCACCCAGTTCGTCACCCGGCCATTCCTCCAGGAACCCGGCCACGGCCACGAGCGCGTCGTCACCCCGTCCGGCCAGGACCTGGCCCGGTGCCGCACCGCCCTGAACGACCAGAACTGGCAGTCCACCGAGATGGTCGTCTTCGGGCTGCGCAAGGTCCTGGTCGGCAAGGACGGCCGCTTCTGCGAGCTCACCCTCTCCCGCGCCGGCGTCGCGGCGGACGACTTCGAGCCGGTCCAGCTGGAGGGGGGCTCGATCGCCTATCGCTCAGAGAAGGTCGTGGCCGGCGTGCCACCGTTCAGCGCACACACAGCGAAAGCCAGGCAGTCCTACAACACCCACGCGAACCCCGGCTCGTTCAGCGACGGCGTGGTCACGCCGGACTTCTTCATCATCGAGACCCAGAGCCGCAACTCGGCCACCGAGCTGGTCTTCGACGAACGGAGCGTGCGGATGCCGCGCCTCCCCTCGAAGCCGGCGGCCGGCACGGACAACTTCGAGAGCGGCGACACCGACCCGTGGGCGCTGGTCAACCTCGTCGACAGGTGCAGTGACAACGCCTACGAGGCCGGCTGGAGCGCCGAGCACCTCCAGGGCTGGAAGCCGCTGCTGGAGGTGGGTCTCGCCGAGCACGAAGGCATGTTGATCGCCCATCGCGAGCACGACAAGTGGGCCACCTGCACCTTCACCAAGTCCAGCTCGGCCTCCGTGTCGCAGCTCGAGGTCAGCTGGGACGAGTCCGACCGGCCCATCGTCCTCGGCGGCCGCAAGCTCGGATCGGACTACGTCCTAGCAGGACGCACCGACCACCAGGCGAAGACCGTGGAGGTGTCCGACGGCGGCAACCCTCCGGTGACCGCGGAAGTCGAGGACGGTCACTTCCTCGCCACGCTGTCCCTCCCGAGCACCGCGCCGGTCAACCGCGAACGTCTGCACCTGGTCGCCCGCAACGCCGAAAATGAGATCGTCTACGAGGGCGGGATCAGCTGATCATGGAGCCATGACCTGGACGGCACCCGAAGCAGAAGTCACGGACGAACCGTTTCTCGGCGCTGAACGCCCGATGCTGGAAGCGTGGCTCGACCGCCATCGAGCCACGTTTCTGCGCAACTGCGCGGGCCTGACCGGCGAGCAGCTCGCCACGGCCTCCACGCCACCCTCGAACCTCACCCTGCTGGGCCTGATCCGCCACCTGACCGACGTGGAGCGCGTCTGGTTCCGCGTCCGCCTGGCAGGCCAGGACGTCAAGGCCCGCTACAGCACACCCCCGAACTGGGACGTCGCCTTCGAGGACCTGGACCCGGCCCGCGCCGAGGCCGAGTACTCCGATCTCGTCGCAGAGATGGCCGAGGCCCGCGCGGCAGGCGCCACGCGGGACCTCGACGACACCTTCGTCCACGTGCGGTGGGGCGAGATGTCGGTGCGCTGGCTCTACATCCACATGATCGAGGAGTACGCGCAGCACAACGGCCACGCCGACCTCATCCGCGAACGCATCGACGGGAGCACCAACAAATAGCGCGCGCAGTCGCGAACCAGCAGCTCAGCCCACCTTCACCACGCGGGCCGCACCTCCCCCGCGCCGCTTCGGCTCGGCGACCGCGCGCCCAGCGGCCGTCCGACGCGCGTTCGACGGCCGTGGCGGCGCCGATCTCGGCGTTCTGGCTGAACTTGTGGCCGATCGCCTGCAGCCCGCGGTGGTGGCGGCGGCGATGAACTCCGCCTCGGCCGGGGTCGTCGCCGCGTTGCGCTGGGAGGCGCGCGGGGCGGCCACGGCGTCGAGCAGGGACATCTTGCGGTCCAGGCGCGCGGTCAGGATCTGGGTGACCGTGGTGATGATCGTGGAGCCGCCCGGCGAGCCGACGGCGAGGAGGACCTTGCCGTGGTCGACGACGATGGTCGGGGCCATGGACGAGCGCGGGCGCTTGCCGGGGCCGGGGAGGTTCGGGTGCGGGACGCCCGCGGTGGGGGCGACGAACTCGAAGTCGGTGAGCTCGTTGTTGAGCAGGAAGCCTCGGCCCGGCACGACGATGCCGCTGCCGCCCTCCGCCTCGATGGTCAGGGTGTAGGCGACGACGTTGCCCCAGCGGTCGGCGACCGTCAGGTGCGTGGTGCGTTCGGCGTCTTCGCGCAGTGCTGAGAGGCCTGCAGTGGCCTCGCAGGCCTGGGGATTGCGCGGGTCCGCGGCGGGCTGCGGAGCGGGCAGCACGGCGTCGGGCTTGATCAGGCACGCACGGCTGTCAGCGAACTTCTGCGAGAGCAGGCCCTTGGTCGGAACGTCGGAGAAGGCCGGGTCACCGACCCAGCGCAGGCGATCGGCGAACGAGAGCTTGGTCGACTCGATGAAGCGGTGCAGGTACTCGACGTCCGAGACCTTCGCGAGGTCGGTCGACTCGAGGATGTTCAGCGCTTCGCCGACGGTCGTGCCACCGGACGACGGCGCCGCCATGCCGTAGACGTCGAGGCCGCGGTAGCGCGAGTGCGTCGGGTCACGGCGTTCGACCTGGTAACGGGCCAGGTCGGAGATCTCCATGGCGCCGGAACGGACGTTGCGGGTCGAGCCGGGCACGACGGGCGGCTTCTGCACGGTCTTCACGAGGTCGCGGCCCACCGCGCCGCCGTACAGGGACGCCAGCTCGGTGCGGGCGAGCTCGCGGTAGGTGTCGGCGAGCTGAGGGTTGCGGAACGTGCTGCCCACCGCGGGCGGCTGGCCGCCCGGCAGGTAGAGGTCGCGGGTCGAGGTGAAGTCGGCGAACCGGGCGGCGTTGTTGGTGATCTGCGAGTTGAACGTCTTGTCGACGACGAAACCGCGGCGCGCCAAGGCTTCCGCGGGCGCCATCGCCTCGCGCAGGTTCAGCGTGCCCCACTTGCGCAGCGCCTGCTGCCACGTCTTGGGCGTGCCGGGGACACCGACGGACAGGCCGCTGGTCATCGCCTCGGCGAACGGCAGCGGCTTGCCGTTCTCCACGAAGAGCTGGTCGGTGGCGGAACGTGGCGCCGTTTCGCGGCCGTCCAAAGTGGACACGCGGCCGGTGCGGGCGTCGTAGTGGACGAAGAACCCTCCGCCGCCGATGCCGGCGGAGAACGGGTCGGTCACGCCGAGTGCGGCGGCCGTGGCGACAGCGGCGTCGACCGCGTTGCCACCGCGGCGGAGCACGTCGACGCCGATCTGGGACGCGTCGGGGTCGACGCTGGAAACCGCGCCGCCCCAGCCGACCTGCTCTGGCACGCGGGGCGGTGGTTCTGCCGCGCCCGCGGAAGCAGGCGCGACCAGTACGACGGAGAGCGTCAGTGCGGCAACCGTTCGCAACATGCGCAGAACTTCTACTCCGTTGTGGCTGGTTGGCAACACCCCTTGAGGAAGGCCTAAGGTGCGGAGGTGTCGATCGATCTTGACCAGTTGCGAACCGATTTCACGAACACCCCGCTCGACGAGGCCGACCGCGAGGAAGCCCTGCACCTTCTTCTGGGTCAACGCCGCGACGGTGACGCGGACCTGCTGCGCCATCTGCTGGCCGAGGAGACGGCTGCCCACCGCGAGGGCTGGGGCCTGAGCGAGACGATGGTCCTCGCCGCGCTGCTGCTCGCCGAGTGCGGCCGCGAGGAGGACGTCTGGACGCTGTGGGAGGCCAAGAACGCCTCCTTCGACACGATGGCGGGCCTCGACGGCTTCCTGCTGTTCCCGGCGGGCATCGCGGGCACGACGGCGCACGTGATCGCGAGCGAGCAGCACCCGGAACGCGCTGAACTGATGACCTACATGAGCGAGTACCTCGAGTACGAGAAGCTCACGGACGAGGACATCCGCAGTCACATCGCCGGCCTGCGCTCGCACTACGTGAGCTGATCGACGGGCCTCACAGGACCTCGAGCGGGTCGAGTTTGATGCGCACCAGCTCCTGTTCCTTCCGCGCTGTCCGCACGGCCTGAGCCTCGGCCAGCACGGCGGCCAGCTGACGCCCTTCACCGCGCGAGACCCTCACCAGCGCCCGCTCCTTGGACTCGTCGTCGCCAGCGGCACCGGTCCGAGGATCTCGCCGGTGGGCGGCAGATGCAGCTCGTCGAGCAGGGCGTTCACCGCGTCCGGCGTGCCGTCGACGGTCGCCATCCGCACGGCCGGCGGGAATCCCAGCTCGGTGCGCGCGGCGAGCCCGG
>NZ_VSRL01000347.1 GCF_012184385.1 Lentzea indica | reverse complement strand
GCTGAAGATCCAGATCGACCGCATGATCGAGGCCGTCCCCATCACGCCCGATGATCTGCCGAACTACGCGGGCCGGCTGTTCGACTCGTACGTGGAGCGCCGGGTACGACGAGTTCGTCGCCGGTCTGCGCAAGGCGATGGCGGCGGCGAACCTGCCGGAGTCCGCGTTGACCGCGATCTCCAACGACGACAGGTGGTTCCAGGACATCTTCGAACCGACGACGGCCAGCATGCCTGGGCCTGGCGGCAGGCCGCAGGTCATGCGCGTCCTGCTGCGCAGCGCCAACTACCGCCCCGGCATGGAGTGGGAGGGCGAGTACTACCCGCCGGCACTGCGTCCTGCGGGACGTGTGGCGTTCAGCGCGCTGCGTGGCCCGGACGTCGGCGTCGTGCAGCAGTTCACGACCCAGCGCGGACCGGCGGTCGACGACAGCCTGAACTCGACGGGCAACTACGAGAGCCTGCCGCCCTACCGCGGTCATGAGCTGGGCAGGCCGCTCTACGGCAGCACCTCCGAGCGGATGCCAGACCCGTCGTTCACGACGATGATCGGCTCGCAGTACGCGGACCCGGTCATCATCGACACGTCGTGGCTCGCGGTGGGCCACTCCGACGAGACCGTGCACGTGATCCCGGCCCGCAACTCCCGCGGCTGGACGCTGATGGTCGCCGACCCGCGGCTCGCGCTCGACGTGCTGCGACAGGCCACAAAGGACGGACACGGCGGCGCCGTGCTGTTCGAGGGCACCAGTGAGAAGGTGAAGCCGACCGTCGACCAGGCGCTCGCCGACGCAAAGTTCCTGGAGCAGAACGAGACCGCCGCCAAGCACATCGACACCCAGCTCGCCGTGCTCACCAGGGAGACCGGTCTCGCCGAGCGCGCCCTCGTCCGGGTTCCCGTGCTGTTCCAGCAGTACGGCTGGCAGCAGCTCGACGCGGTGGCCGATCAGCTCACCGCGTCCGGACAGGTCACCCGCGAGATGGTGAACGACCTGCGCGACCGTATGAAGGCGGGCGCCGCACCGGCCACCGTGTTCGTCGCGCACTCGGCGGGCATCCCCAACGGCATCTCGCTCGGCGGTGGCGTCTTCGGCGCACCCGACCCGCACGGGCCTCGGGCCGGCAGTGTGGACCTGTTCAAGCGCAAGACGGAACAGGCGCTCGCCCACACGCCGGTCAAGGTGAAGTGGGTCGAGGACTGGGACTTCCTGCACGCGGGCGCCGGTGAGGTGCACTGCGGAACCAACGCGTTCCGCGAGCCGACCCGTGCGGACTGGTGGCGAGCCTCCAGTTGAGTCCAATTCGGATGATGTACTTGTCCGGTGGACCAAGTCGTGCGAGACGCGGTGGCGGCCATCGAGCTCCGGGACTGGGAGCTGCTCAAAGGCCTGCTGCATCCCTACCTGCACTGGACGGAGGGTGGCGTGACCATCCGCGGCCGCACGAAGGTGCTGACGCATCTCATGGGCGCGCCGCCCTCGGGTCCGCCGGACTCCTACGAGCTGCGGGACGGCCAGATCTACCGGTGGACCACCGGAAACTGACAACTGTTGAGACGGAGCTGTCGCGGGGCGACCCGCCTGCCTGTGGGGAGCGTTTTCCCGGCACGTGTTCCTGATCGGCACGACCCATCGCTCCACAGGGGGTTCTGAACCATGAAGCAGCGACGGCTGAGCCTCGCGCTGGCGAGCGCCGCCAGCGTGGCCTTCCTCGTCGGGACGTCGGTGGCGGCACCGCCACCCGCAGCGCCGACGCAGGAAGGGCCGACGTACGTCTACCGCGTCCCCGCCCCACTCGGGCAGAAGGCACAGGATCTGATCGCGCGCGGGTTCGACGTGCTGGAACAACGCGACGGCGAAGACCTGTTCGTGCTCGGCTCCAAGGACGTGCACACCAAGCTCGCCGACGCCGGGTTCACCGGCACGGTCGAGTCCGTGATGGCACCGCCCGCGTTCGCGCCGACGACCCAGGGCACCGGCGTCAACGAGACCTACTACGGCGGCTACCGCACGGTCAAGGCGCACTACGCGCATCTCGACCAGGTCGGGTGGCGGTACCCGCGCCTCGCCACGGTCGTCGACTACGGCGACTCGTGGCGCAAGACCCAGGGCGCGGGCGGCTACGACCTGAAGGCCGTCTGCATCACCAAGAAGTCGCCCGGCGACTGCAAGCTGACGCCGAACGCGCGCAAGCCGCGGCTGTTCGTGTCGGGTCAGGTGCACGCCCGCGAGATCACCACCGGCGACATGGCGTGGCGCTGGATCGACCACCTCACCGCCGGCTACGGCAAGGACGGCGAGGTCACGTCACTGCTGGACACGACGGAGATCTGGGTCGTGCCGATCGCGAACCCCGACGGCGTCCAGATCGTCCAGTCGGGCGGCGACTCGCCGAAGCTGCAACGCAAGAACGCCAACCACACCAACGGTCCCAAGTTCTGCCCCACCGAGACGGACCCGTTGGCCCAGGTCGGCATCGACCTGAACCGCAACCTCAGCGTGCAGTGGGGCGACAACGGCACGTCGCCCGACCCGTGCAGCCAGGTCTACCGCGGCCCGAAGGCCGACTCCGAGGTGGAGACCAAGGCGCTGGAGAAGTTCTTCCGCTCGCTCTTCCCTGACACACGCGGTCCCGGCCTGAACGACCCGGCGGATCCCAAGACCCGCGGCATGGTCATCACGATGCACGCGGCCCTCAACGTCGTGCTGCTGCCATGGGGCTACACCACCACGCCTTCGCCGAACGACAGGCCGTTGCGCGCGATGGCCAAGGACATGGCCCAGCTCGCGGGTGGCTGGGAGTACGGGCAGCCCGGTGAGCTGCTCTACACCGCGGGCGGCTCGATCGACGACTGGGTGTACGGCGAGCTCGGCGTTCCCCACTACACCTGGGAGATCGGCAACTGGGAGGGCGACTGCGCCGGCTTCCTGCCCGCCTACTCCTGCCAGGACGGGCACTGGGCGAAGGTCAAGCCGATGCTGACGTACGCGGCGCGCAAGGCAGCGAACCCGTACGGCGGCTGATTGGTTTGCCCTCAGTCCGGGGGTTCGCTCGCGTCCTCGGTGGTGTCCCCAGGCGGTACCTCGGGTTCAGGGGTTTCGAGGTCGTCCAGGTCGGGCGTGCCGGGGGAGTGCGGTGCTTCCGGATTCAGCGGATCGGTCATGTCGCGCGGTTACCCGCGCGACATGACCTCAAGCACCCGATCATCTAAGCGGGAACGGTCCACCTCTGGTTCGCCCCGCCCGTGCAAGACCAGATCTGCAGTCTCGCGCCATCAGCCGTGTTGTTGCCGATCACGTCGAGACACTTGCCGCTGCCAACGTTCACCAGCGTGCCGTTCGAGGCGGTCCACCTCTGGTTCCCACCGCTGAAGCAGTCCCACAGCTGAACCGGTGTGCCGTCGGCGGTCCCGTTGCCGGTCACGTCGAGGCACTTGCCGAGCCCGCGAACCGTGCCGTCGGCGGCCAGCGTCCACGTCTGGTTCGGGCCGGTGTAACAGGTCCACATCTGCGGCTGGTTGCCGTTGACGGTGGAGCCGTCGGTGACGTCCAGGCACTTGCCGCCCAGGCCTGTGATCTGACCGGTGCGGCCGGGCTGGCCCGGGTCGAGCGTGCCGGGCCAGGTGAAGGTCGCCATGGCGCCGGCGGGGAGGTTGTAGCCGAACGTCTGGCCGCCGTAGGAGACGCGGAAGTCCTGCTGGCCGCCGGAGTTGAGGGCGACGAGCACGATCCGGCCGTCCGGGTTGCGGAAGGCGACGTTCTGGATGCCGCCCTCGCCGTAGCCGGTCGAGTCGATGCGGACCGCGCCGGGCTGCACGAACTTCGACAGGTGACCGAGGACGTAGTACTCGGCGTTGTAGGTGACGTTGCTGCCGTTGGTCGTGACGACGCCCATGCAGTTGGTGCAGCTGCCGATCACCGGGCCGTGGTTGGCGTCGAGGGCCAAGTTCCAGATCGCGACACTGCGCGCCCAGTTGCGGGTGGCGCCGATCGCGAGGTTGATGCCCTGCCAGCGCAACGTGTCGCGGAACGTCGCCGCGTCGTCGCCCGACGAGGTGCCGGAGCACTCGGTGAAGAAGATCTCCTTGGTGGGCTGGGCGTTGTGGACGACCGACTGTCCACTCGGGTTGCCGCCGTAACAGTGCCACGCCGAGCCGACGACGTTGCTGCCGGCGCCGTTGTTCACGACCTGGGCGTAGCTGGTGTCGTCCCAGTTGTGGTCGTAGCCGAGCAGGCGTGCGTTCTGGCCGGCCGCGCGCAGCTTCGGCACCAGGTTGTTGATGACGTTCACCTGCTGCTGCGCCGACATCCTCATGCCGGGGTAGCCGGGCGGCTCGAAGTTCGGCTCGTTCTGCACGCTGAGGTAGTCGATCGGCGCGCCGGCGGCCTGGTACGCCTGGGTGAACTTGACGAGGTAGTCGGCGTACACGCCGATCTGGCTGTCGTTCAGCGAACCTCGGATGAGGCTGTTGTTGTTCTTCATCCACGCCGGCGCGCTCCACGGCGTTGCCATGATCGAGAGCTGCGGGTTGAGCTGCTTCGCCTGCCGGATGAGCGGCAGGATGTACGCGTCGTCGTGGGCGATGGAGAACCGCGAGAGAGTCGGGTCCGCCGCGCCGTCGTTGTAGGTGTAGAAGCTGCGGGAGAAGTCGGTCGCGCCGATCGGCTGGCGGATGAAGCTCATGCCGATGCCGCTGCTCTTGGTGAACAGCTGGTTCATGATCTCGTCACGGCGCGGTGAGTTGAAGATGTTCCACGCGGCGGAGTCGGTGAACGAGGCGCCGAAGCCGACCATGGACTGGTAGGTGGAGCTCGGGTTCACGGTGATCGTCGGACCGCTGCCGCCCGACCCGAACGTCACGTCCGCCTGTTGCCGCAACAGGTTCGAGCGGTCGGCGGTGGTGAGCCACACGCTCGCGTTGGTCGCCGCGGTGGCGGTGGGAGACACCAGGGTGCTTCCCGCCGTCACGACGGCCGCCGCGATCGCGAAGCCGCGCAGGCGTTTTGTCGTCATTGACATAAGCGCTCCTTGCAGGGTTTGGGCGCCCGCTTGCTGGTTTTCAGTTGTAGAGACGGAAATCGGCGATGCTCCACCAGTTGCTCGCGGCACTGGTGGACGTGATGCGGAGGTACCGTGCGCTCGTGCGGCGGACGTCGATGGTGGTCAGCTGGCCGGTACCGGCACCGGACGCGACGGTGCGCCAGGACCTACCGTCGTTGCTGACCGAGAGCTCCCAGTTGCGGACGTAGTCGCCCAGGTTGCCGCCGCTGTCGACGGCCACGCGACGGAACTCCTTGCGGCGTCCCAGATCCACCTGGAGGTACTGGCCGGGAGCCTGTGCCGCGCCGGTGGACCACCGCGTCGACGCGTCGTCGTCGATCGCGAGCGCGCCGTCGGGTGAGGCGGTCGCGCCGGTCAGCGGCACGAGGTCCAGCTTGCTGCGGAGGTTGGCGGTCCAGGTGAACGTCGCCAGCGCGCCGCCGGGCAGGGTGTACTCGAAGATGCGGTCGCCCGCGTTCACCGCGAACGTGCGCGGGTCGTCGTTCTCGTTGTGCACCACCAGAGCCGTGGAGCCGTCGGGGTTGCGGAACGCGACGTCCATGATCTGGCCGTTCCAGCCGGTGGTGCCGAAGGACGTGCTGGCGATGCGCCGCGCGCCGGGCTTCACGAACTTCGAGAGGTGGCCGATCGTGTAGTACTCGGCGTCGGTGGTCACCGAACCGTCCGGCTGCACGGTGACCAGGCCGGTGCACGTGCCGCAGCCGCCGAGGTGCGGGCCGCCGGTGCTGTCCAAAGCGATGTTCCAGTTCACCGCGCTACGAGCCCAGTTGCGGGTGGTGCCGAGGACGACGTTGCGGGCGTGCCACGTCAGGGTGTCGCGGAAGACCTTGGCCGGCGGGTCGGTGAGGCTTTTGGAACCCGAGCACTCGCTGAACCAGATCCCCTTGTCCGGGAACGCGTTGTGCAACGCGGTCTGGGCACTCGGGTCGCCGTAGTAGCAGTGGTAGGCGGTACCGGCGATCCACTTCGAGGCCTGAGAACGCAGGATCTGGTACGGGTAGTCGTTCTCCGGGCTCTGCCCTGGTGGCGGAACGTCGTTCGGGTGCGTTGCCCAGTTGTGGTCGTAGCCCAGGATCTTGGTGCGGGGGCTGGCGATCCGCAGCTTCGGGCCGAGCGCCGCGATCACCTTCAGCTGGGCGGCGACGGGCATGTCCGTGCCGGGATAGCGTCCGGCTTGCGGTTCTGGGGCTCGTTCTGCACGGACAGGAAGTCGATCGGCACGCCAGCGGCCGTGTACGCCTGCACGAACTTCACGAGGTAGCGGGCGTAGGCGTCGTAGATCTTCGGGTCGTCCTTGAGCTGACCGCCGACGAGCGAGTTGCCGGTCTTCATCCACGCCGGTGGGCTCCACGGCGTCGCCATCACCTTCAGCCGCGGGTTGAGGCGCTTCGCCTCGCGCAGCAACGGAAGGATCTTCGCCTCGTCGTGCTGGACGCTGAAGTGCCTGAGCGGGAAGTCGGTCTGACCGGCAGGGACGTCGTCGTAGGTGTAGTGCTCCTGGGCGGCCGTGAAGTCCGACGAACCCACGGGCTGGCGCAGGAAGCTCACGCCGATGCCGCGCACCGGGTCGAAGAGCTTGCGCATGGTGTCGGCGCGGACGGCGGGGGAGAGGCCGGTCAGCACCTCGGCGGACGAGTCCGTGATGGAAGCGCCGAAGCCGTCGACCGACTGGTAGCCGCGGCCGGGGTCGACCACGATCGTCGGCTGCGTCGACGGCGCGGTGCCGAACGTCACGCGCGGGCGTTCGTGCATCAGCTCCGCCCGGTCCGGCGTGGTGACCCACACTCGGACCTGCGGTGCTGACGAAGCCTCAGCGGAGGGCACGGCGGTGAGGCCGAGGACCAGAGCCACGATCGCGGTTGTTCTCATCGCCGTCCTTCTCGATGTAACAGAAGTTCATCACTGTGAAACGCCAGCTTTCAGGATGAAACACCCAGGTGTGGCGTGCGTCAATCCTCAGGGCGAGTTCCGGTACATTGACCTGGTGGAACGCAAGATCGAGAACGTGAAACAGCGCGCGAGTCTCCGTGACATCGCCGCGGAGACCGGTGTCTCGATCGCGACCGTCTCCCGCGTGCTCAACGACCACGTCAACGTGGCCCCGCGGACCCGTGACCTGGTCCTTCAGGCCGTCGAGCGGCGCAGGCAGGAGACGCCCGTCCGTTCTCGCACGGTCTACGTTCGCTGCCCGTACGTGCTCACCGACTACTTCGGCCTGATCGTCTCCTCGATCGCGGAGACGCTCAAGCTGCACGGCCTGCGCCTGCTGCTGGACGCGGGCGAGTCCGGCCAGCACACCGACGCGCTGCGCGGCCTGCCCGGCGACGGCGACGTCGACGCCGCGATCCTGATCCTGCCGCCGGAGGAGGGCGACGAACTGGTCGAGTTGTCCCAGGCGGGCTTCCCGTTCGTCGTGGTCGATCCCCGCACCCCGCCGCCACCGGACATCGCCGCGGTCTCGGCCGCGCACTCCTCAGGGGCGCGCGCGATCGCGGACCACCTGATCGGCCTCGGCCATCGCGACATCGCCGTGATCGCGGGACCGGAGGAGTGGCTCGCGGGCGACGC
>NZ_VSRL01000346.1 GCF_012184385.1 Lentzea indica | reverse complement strand
TGCGGGGTCGCCGACGCCGCTCAGGGCCAGCGCGGGCACCGCGATGCCGACGGCACCCAGCGCCACAGCTCCCGCCACGATCACCATTCGTTTGCGCACTTGCGACTCCAGCAGGTCGGTGGTGCCTCGGTCAGGCACCCTCACCCGTATCCATGCGGTCGGCGTCCGATCCGGTTGCCCCTGTGTCCTGGATCACGATCTCGACGCAGCGGGCCCGTTCAGCGGCCTCGTCCAGGACCGCGCGCCGTGGTTCGGGGACGTCCAGGACGCGGTCCTCGGCCTTGCTGAAGACGTCTGTGAGCCTGCGGTCGTTGCGCAGCACGTCCAGCGCCTGCCAGTCGCCGCCGAGCACGACGCTGTCCAGTTGGGCAAGCCTCGGGACCAGAACGCGGACGACGTCGTCCGCGGCCGCCTGGAGCGCGACGCGGGCCTGCCCTTCGCGCCGCCGTGCGAACCGCTGCTGCGACCAGCCGCCGGCCCTGATGCGGCCGTGCACCTGCTTGCGGTCTGTCGTGGACACCTCGACCTTGCCGCCGAACGCCACGCCGATGCTGTGCCCGCCGAGCCGGACGAGGACCAGGCCGATGCGGCGCGGTTCCGTCAACCGTTCAACCACCTCTTCTACTGTCGCGCCGCCACGCGTCGCGAACCTGGCCGTCGCGCCGTCGGCGGCGGTGATCACGACATCGAGCTCGCCGACGCGGATCTGGACGGCGCCGTGCCGGTCCGCGAACCTGCCGATCCAGCCCTGGACGCGTTCCGGCTCGACCTCGACGGCCCGTCCTCCTGGAACCGGCCGTACCCGGCTCACCTGACCGCCACCCACACCGGCACGCGGTAGCCGCTCTCCCCCGGCGCGAGTCGCTGCACCGTCGTGAACCCGACGGCGTTCAGCGTGTCCTCCATCTCAGCCGCGGAGAGGACCCTGTGGCGCGTGGCGGCCGTTCCGGAGATCTCCCACCCCGCGCCACCCCGGATCAGGGAAACGACCTCCAGGCCGTACGACAGGCCGTCAGGAGCCCAGTCCCAGAGCTGCACGGTGACCCGGTCGCCGTGCACCTTCGGCGGCGGGGCCGTGGGCTTGAGCACACCGAGCCTGTCGAGCTCCGGCACGGCGGCCACCAGAACACCGCCAGGTCGCAGCGATGCGTGGGCGAGCATGAGGATGTTCGAGAGAGACTCCTCGTGCGCGAGCCTGGGCAGGAGGTCGTCCGCGGCACGCACCGCGTCCACCTGGACACCGGGCACCACGTCGAGCAGGTCGACGACCGCGTGCGGCCCCGGTCCGAGCACCGCTCCGGCCACCGAGGTCAGCACGTCGAGGTCGTTCACCGTGCACACACTAGAGCCATGCCAACACGGGGCGTGCACAGCACACGGATGTTACTGATCGGTTCGGAATGCTTGACAGATCAGCCTCGAAAGCGTGAACTCGTCAACCGTATGGATTAACCATTGACTCCATCCGGCGCCGACCAGCGGTGTTCACGGACGGGTAGGGTCACTGGGGCGTGATCTTATGACAGCGGGGAGTCACCATGACCACTGCTGCCGGTCGACCAACACTGACCGTTGACGACACTGACTCAACGGGCCACGGCAGCCTTACGCAGCTCTTGACGACGGGACCGTTCCCGGAAGCGTTGAGGGCCGCGATCAAGGCGAGCCGTCTCAGCCTCGACCGCATCCAGCACAGGTTGGCATTGCGCGGCGTGACCATCAGCGTCGCGACGCTCAGCTACTGGCAGTCAGGACGGCGAAGGCCTGAACGCCCTGAATCACTGGAGGCGCTGCGGCACCTCGAGTCGGTCCTGGGCGTGCCTCAGTCGGGTCTGTCGGCGCTGCTCGGTCCACCTCGTCCGCGAGGCCGCCGTTGCCGCCCGACGACGATGATGCCGATCGACGCCCTCTGGGCGCGTCGTGAGCGGGTCGCGAACCTGCTCTCGAAGGTCGACACGTCCTCTGACCTGAAGCTCGGCAGGATCAGTCAGCACGATCGCATCGAGATCTCTGCCGACGGCGGGCAGAAATCCGTGTGGGTGCGTCAGATCCTCCGCGCGGAGCAGGACGGGCCGGACCGGTGGGCGCTCGTGTTCGAGACCGAGGAGTCCGATGTGCTCCCCGAGATCGTGAACGTGCGCAACTGCCACCTCGGCCGCATCGCCCGTGACCACGAGGCCAACATCATGGTCGCGGAGATGATGTTCGAGCGGCCGTTGGCCCGAGGCGAGACCCTCATCATGGAATACCAGCTGGTGTTCCCGGAGGGCCACGCTCCCAAGGGCAACAACACGTTCGCGCGCAAGTTCCGTCTGCCGGTCCGCGAGTACGTCATCGAGGTCCGCTTCGACGAGACGAACCTGCCCACGCGCGTGCAGCAGTACAGCGTGCCCGCGGGCGACGAGACGCCCTCTCGGCGGCGCAACCTGACCCTGGACTCGGGCGGCGGCGTGCACGCCGTGGCGCTCGGGTTCGGTCCCGGTGTGTTCGGCATCCGCTGGGAGTGGCCGAACCGCTAGCGATCGCTTCAAGGAGAAGGCCCCCGGCTCGCGAGCCGGGGGCCTTTCCGTTGTCAGCTGGGGCAATCAGACCCAGCCGGCGACGTGCAGGGTCACCGCGCGGATCGAACCGCGGTCGGAGCCCACCACGTCAGCGACCTTGAACACCCACGTGCCGTCCACGGGGTCCGCCGTCAGCGTCGACAGCGGCGCGCCTGCCTTCCACGAGCCGGTGAACGGCGCGTCGCCGCTCAGCACGGACGAGAACGCCCGCGTCGCCGAGTCGTCGAACACGGCCTGGCAGATGTTGTTGCCGGTGCTGCCCGCCCGCGAGAACAGCGTCACGCTCTTGCCGGAGGGCGAGGTCAGCGTGCCGACCAGGTCACCGGCGAAGGTGTGGTCGATGCCCACGGTCGTGGCGCCGTCCGCCGTCGAGCAGGTGGCACCGTCGACCGAGAACTTCAGGTTCGACGCCGCGCCGACACCCGACACCGGCAGCGAGATCGAGACGCCGGTCTGGTCGTTGTCCGGGATGGCCACCGGCTCACCGGTGTACGCGAACGTCTTGAAGTCACGCGCCGGCTCACCCACGCGGTAGGTGAACGAGGCGGTCGTCGGCGACGTCGAGCCCGCGTAGGTCACACGAGCGTCGAGGCGCACCGCCGAACCGAGACCGGCCGAGGCGGGGACCGTCACCTTGTAGGTGTTGGACACCGTTTGGCCGACATCGACGTTGCCGTAGTACTTCGAACGCGGCGCGATGGTCACGCCGGCGGTCGGCGACGACAGCACGACCGAGGTCGACGAGGCAGAACCGTCACCATTGTTGGCCACCGGCACCGTCACCGTGGCAGTCGTGCCCGGCTTGAGGAAAGCGCTTCCATCCGCGTCGTTCACGATCGTCGGACGCTGCGCGCGAGCCAGTGCCTGCGGCGACGCACCCGTGTACTGCAGGGCGCGGTCGGCCATCACGATGCCGGGGCCGGTGCGATTGTCCACACCGGACTCGACGATGTCGATCGCCGTGGCGACAAGGGCTTCCTTGACCTCGGCCGGCGACAGCGTCGGGTTGCCGGACAGGATCAGACCGGCGATCGCGGCCGCGTTCGGAGCCGAGGCGGACGTGCCGAAGAACGGCGCGAAGCCCGGCACCGACGTGGTCACGCCGTCGGCCGCGGTGATGTCCGGCTTCTGCCGGGTCTCGGCGAGCGGCGAGCCGTCGGGCGCGAAGAACGTCTTGCGCGGACCGTCGGAGGTGAAGCGCTCCGGCTTCTGCGTTCCGTCGTAAACGTTCGGGAACGGACCCTTCGGGTTGGCGGGGTCGCCGGGGTGCAGGTCGAACGGCAGCGCCTGAGCGGCGGGAGCGGCCGCGACCGAGATCGCGCCCTTGGCCGCCGAGTGGCCGCGGGTCATGCCGGGCGTGACGAACTTCTTGAGGCCGTCGTTGGAGTCGGCGAAGCGACCGCCGAACAGCGACATCGCGAAGTACTTGTCCTCACCGCGGAACTTCACGACCGCGAGACGCGTGCCCGTGGACGTGCTCGGCGTGTTGAGCCGCTCATACGGGTCCTGCGCGCCGTCCTGGTTGTTCTGGCTGAAAGTGACAACGTTGCCTTGGGCGTTGACCAGGTAGAGGTCGTAGTCGTTGAACGACTGGCCGAGCGGGTCGGCCCAGTGCAGCGTCACCGGGCTGTCGCCCGAGTAGTTCGACAGCGGGTTGAACAGCTGCTTGGCGTTCGGGTCCGGGTTGAAGTCGTGCGCGGAGCCCGCGAACTTGCCGACGCCGACGCCCGAGTCGACGAACTGGGCCTCGTAGTGGCCGGAGGTGCCGTCCGCGACGTTGCCCTGGTTGCCGGCGCTGGAGAAGAAGACAGCGCCGTCCGCGGCGACCGCGTCCACGGCACGCGCGATGATGCCGTCCTGGAACGGCGACTCGTTGAAGTAGATGACGTCGTCGACGATGACGTCGCAGCCGAGGTCGAAGCGCAGCTTCTTGATGTTGTCAGCGAAGCTCGCGTCGCCGTTGAACGCCGTGGCGAAGCCGAGCTCGGCGTTGGGCGCGAGGTCGTGCAGGATCTCGAGCATCGCCGTGCCTTCGTCACCGGAGCCGGCCTGGCCCGGCAGGATGTCGACGGCGGGCAGCTCACCCGCGGCCTGCGACACGGCCAGCGAGTTCACGCCGTCCGAGAGCGCGCAGAGCTTCACGCCGACGCCGGTCACGCGGAACGAGCCACGCGCCGCCTCGGCGTTGTGGGCCTTGTCGCTCTCGCTGACCTTGGCCGCCTGAACGGACATCTGCTTCTCGGCGAGCCTGCGCTCGATCTCTTTCGCTTTGTCCTCTTTAGACGGAGCCTGCTTGCGGCTCTTGTTGTCCCGCTTGTTCTTCACGTCCTGCGTCATCGCGTCGCTGCCAGGCTCGACACGGGCGACGTCATCACGCCCCGCGATCTCGGCGATCTTCGCGACCGGAACCTCGGCACGCACGGTGCGATGCTCGGAGGACACTGCCCGGATCTGTCCGCCCACCGCACGGACAGCGTTGACCAGGTCCTCGGAGTACTGCTTGGCGCGGATGTCCACGAGGGTGGTGGACTGCGGCGTCACGGCGACACCGGTCTGCACCTGCGGAAGGGCGCTCATCGTCCCCATCTGGCCGCGCTTGCGCGCTTCCACGACGAGCGTGCTGTCTACTTTGGACTCAGCTGGGCTGAGCGACTTCTTGATGCTCTGCAGCGCGGCGATCTGGGCCGCGGTGCGATCGGTGACGGACTTCGACGCCTTGACCGGGTCTGCCGACGCCGGCGTGACAACGGTGAGTGCGGCCAGAAGAACTGCGGTACCTGCGGTGACTATCGTCGTGCCTCTTCGAGATCGGCGCACAGGGTTTCTCCCCCGGAACGTTGGCGTGCCCCCGAGCACGCGGCCTGCGGCCGGATGATCCCGGCCGAGGCGTCAACGTATGGTGCTTGCCTGATCACAGTCAGCATCCGATTGGGCTAGTTCTCACTTAGCAGACACAATCACACTTCACAGAACAAACGCGTCGGTCCACAGCTGACCGGTTCGCCCGGAAAGGGCTTCCAGCAACGCAGCGGCCTGGTTGTCGGTGAGCGACGCGACGAAGTCGACGACCGCCCGCCCCCGCGCCAAACCCCGGACGACGTCGGGACCGACCGGCAGCTCACCGGTCGGGCCGACCAATGTGGACGGCTCCGTCCGGGCGAGCGCCGCGTACTCCGTTTCGGCCAGCTCGACGAGGTCGTGCAACCTGCGCGGCAACCGGTCCGACTCGGTCCTGTCCGTCACCCACTGCTCGAGCGCGTCCACCAGCGAGGTGAGCAAACGCGCCTGTCCACGTTGGTGCAACGCCAGATCCGGCCGCAGCAACACGAACCGGCGGTGCACGAACTTCAGCACCTGCACCTCGTGCCACTGCTGGACGGCCAGCACGACGTGACCGGACCGCGGGGTCGGTTCCTCGATGACGCCCACCGCGTCGACGAGCCGGCGCGTCCACCGCGCGCTGAAGCCCGCGACGGCCTGCTCCGCCTCCACCGACCCGTCGAACGGCACCGACAGCAGCCCGTCGACGAGCTCCTTGCTGACCTTGCGCACCGCCAGCGCGAACGCCTCGTCGCTCATCACCCAGGAGTCCTTGAGGTGCATGCGCCTGCGCAGCGTCTCCAGCGACCGGCCGGGCATGCGGATCTCCGCACCGAGCTCGGCGTCGCTCAGACCCGCGAGGTCGAGCGCCTGCGCCTGCCACGTGCCGAGCTCCGCCGCGACCGTCGCGTGCTGCAACACCCCGACCCGGTGGAAGTCCTCCAGGTCGTGGATCGCGTAGGCGATGTCGTCAGCGGTGTCCATGACACTCGCCTCAACGGTCTGCTGCCACGACTCGACGCGCCCCTCGAACGGCTCGCGCGACTGCCGCAGGTCGTTGATCTCCGTGACGTAGGCGGAGAACTTCGAGCTACCGGTGCCCGGCATGTCGTCCGGCGCGGACGCACCACGCGGCGCCACCGGCAGATTCAGCGGCTGGTGACGGGTCCACGGGTACTTCAGCATCGCCGCCCGCACCGCGACGGTGAGGTCGAGCCCGAGCGCCTTGGGCCCCCGCACGTCCGTGGTGGTGACAATGCGGAACGACTGCGCGTTGCCCTCGAACCCGTCCGGCAGCCCGAACCGGTGCCGCGCCAGCCGGTCCAGCACCTGCTCGCCGAGGTGCCCGAACGGCGGGTGCCCCAGGTCGTGCGCGAGTGCCGCCGCCTCCACCACGTCCGGGTCGCAACCGCCGAGCTTCTCGAGCACCGCGGTCAGCTCGGTCCGGCTGGTGAGGCGTTCGGCGATGGCGCGCGCGGCCTGGGCGACCTTGAGGCTGTGGGTGAGCCGGTGTGCACGAGCAGGCCGGACCCCGTCGAGCTGACCACCTGCGTGACGCGCCGAGCCTCGCGAAGAACGGTGAGCTGGCCACCCTGTCGCGGTCGACGCGGAACGGGTTCGTGGCCAGGTCGGCGGTCCTGCCGACGCCGGCGGACCGACGGGCGGTGCGGTGCTCGTGGTGCATGGCAAAGAAGGTACCGGGGAGCCACGAGAGGTATCGGGGAGCCACGAGCGTTCGGCGCCCCACGCGTCTTCCTTATTGCGCGGAGGAAGATGACCATGGTTTTGTGACGCCTCCCGGTGCGGGGAAATAACTACTAGAGGGGGCAGGGCCTGAATCAGGCCATTGTTCACCCGGTCGAGTGAGCCCCTGGGCGGGCTGAGGCGGACAGGTGCCTGTGTGCTCTGCGCCGGCAACGCAGAAAGCCGCGGCGGGGAGCGCACGTGGCCGTACGCGGAAAGCCCTGAGGGGAAGTGCACCTGCCGAACCCAGGAGCCCCGAGGGAAAGCCGCTCGCGCCTAACGCAAGACCCCTGCGAGGGAGCACTCGTGCCCAACGCAAGGCCCCAGCGGGGTAGCGCTCGTGCCTAACGCAAGAGCCCTCCGCAGGGGAGCGCTCGTGCCTAACGCAAGAGCCCTCCGCAGGGGAGAGCTTGCGCCGAACGCAAGAGCCCTCTGCGGGGGAACGCTTGCGGTGAACGCAAGAGCCCGCTGCCGGAGGAGCGTTTGTCGCGAACGCAGAAAGCCCCCGAGGGGAGCGATTGTAGCGCTCGACCCTCAGGGGCTTCTGTACGTAAGTTCGGCGGCGACCTACTCTCCCACACCGTAACCAGTGCAGTACCATCGGCGCAGAAGGGCTTAACTACCGGGTTCGGAATGGGACCGGGTGTTTCCCC
>NZ_VSRL01000345.1 GCF_012184385.1 Lentzea indica | reverse complement strand
CGAGCCGCCCGCGCTCCAGCTTCACCCGCTCCAGCAGAGCCCTCACGGCGTTCTCGTCGTGGATGTCCAGCGGCACCACGGACGCCGAACCCGGCTTGCTCCCGTTCACCGCCACGTTCGGCGACCTGCCCCTGTTCGGCACGACCACGGCCTGGTGGGTGCCACTGCTCGTCGTCGCGGTCTTCGGCACGGCGCTGGCCTACGCGACCGGCATCACCGCCTCGGGGCTGCTCGGGTCGCGGCTCGCGTCGTTCGTCGCACTCCTGGAGGTCGTCTCCGCGTCCCTGTTCGCCTGGCTCCTGCTGGGTGAGAAACTCACTCCGTTGCAACTCGTCGGCGGCCTGCTGATCCTCGGCGGCATCGCCTCGGTCCGAGCTGAGCGGACCGCGGTGGAACCGGCCGTCGCGCCCCCGGTCGCGGCATCCTGCCCGTAACAGGTCCACGAGGTACGGTGCCGACCACGATGACCGATCAGCACGAATGCCGATCAGTCTCCATCTCTCTTCTGCCGGCGCCACGGAGCTGACCAACGCATGAGTGCTCGTTTCCAGGAACTCGACTGGCGCCAGACGCCTCTGGGTGAACTCACCCTGCGCCGAAGGCGTGATCCCGGCAGCGGCCAGGAGATCCACGAGATCAAGCTCAACGACGAGTTCCTGATGTCCAGCCTGTTCACCGTCGCCGAGGTGGAGCTGGCCCGCCTGGCACTCGCGGAGTTGCCGCAGAAACCCCTGCACGTGGTCGTGGGCGGCCTCGGACTCGGCTACACGGCACAAACCGTGCTGGAGCACCCGCACACCGGTTCGCTGCTGGTCGTCGACGCCCTCAACGAGGTGATCGAATGGCACCAGCAGGGACTCATCCCCGCAGGAGAGGCACTGGCGGCCGACGGGCGTTGCCGCCTCGTCCACGGCGACTTCTTCGCCATGCTCCGCTCCGGGCAGGGCTTCGACCCGGCAGAGCCCGGCAGGCTGTTCGACGCCATCATCGTCGACATCGACCACTCACCACGCCACCTGCTGCACCCGAGCAACGCCGACCTCTACCAGCCCGAGGGCCTGCGGCGTCTCGCCGACCTGCTGTCCCCCGGCGGAATCTTCGCGCTGTGGTCCAACGACCCGCCCGACGAGGAGTTCACCGCCACCCTCGCGACGGTCTTCACCGCGGTACGGGCTGAGATCATCAGCTTCCCCAACCCCTTGCAGGACAAGGACTCCACCAACACCGTCTATCTCGCGAAGCGAAGCTGACCACAGGCCGCAGCGGGATTCAGGCCACGCTCTCGGCGTTCGCCGGTCCGTCGGCCGGTTCGTGGAAGAGGCCGGTGTACGAACGCTGCTCCTCCGCGGGCGGAGGGCCGGGCCTCGTGCTGGGGTGATCCGTGTCCGGGTGGCTGAAGAGCCCCTCCGCGACGAACTCGGTGGTTGGTCGTGCTCCGTCTTGCGCATCGTCACGCGAAACGAACTGGTTCTGCATGGGTTCCGACTTTCTCTGCGTCCTGTGCGTGCTCACGGCGAGTGGTGCTGGAGCCGGAGCGGCCGCACGGCGCTGGGGGGTCCGGGGAAGATCTGACGAAGTCAGGCCCCGATGAGGTCGAGAGTACACCGTTCGCGTGACCTACCTGTTCGTACTCGCCGGTGCGCTCGGCCAATGGTCGAAATGAGCATTCTCATCCAGTGAGCAGCCGCGGTCACCGGGCCACGCCTCAGGCATGAAAGCGGTACTCTCGGATCGTCGGCAAGATCGCTATCGGCATGGCACCGGCCGTGTTCCCAGGTCCAATTCCGCCATCTGCACGGCCGCGTCCGCGAATTGAAGGGGCATCGGCTTGACTCGCATCGCCATCAACGGATTCGGCCGCATCGGACGTAATGTCCTGCGCGTTCTGCTCGAACGCGACAGCGACTTCGAAGTCGTCGCGATCAACGACCTGACCGAGCCGGTCGCACTCGCGCGGCTGCTCAAGTTCGACACGACCTCCGGCCGCCTCGGCCGCCCGGTGGAGGTCGACGGCGACACCCTCGTCGTCGACGGCCGGCGCATCAAGGTGCTCGCCGAGCGCGAGCCCGCACAGCTGCCGTGGAAGGAACTCGGCGCCGAGATCGTGCTCGAGTCGACCGGCCGGTTCACCTCCGCCAAGGCGCGAGCGCCCACCTCGACGCGGGCGCGAAGAAGGTCCTCGTGAGCGCCCCGTCCGACGGCGCCGACGTCACGCTCGCGTTCGGCGTCAACAGCGACCTGTACGACCCCGACACGCACACGATCGTCTCGAACGCCTCGTGCACCACCAACGCGCTGGCGCCGTTGGCCTCGGTCCTGGACGAGCTCGCGGGCATCGAGCACGGCTTCATGACCACCGTGCACGCCTACACCCAGGAGCAGAACCTGCAGGACGGCCCGCACCGCGACGCGCGCCGGGCTCGCGCGGCCGCCGTCAACATCGCACCGACCACCACGGGTGCCGCCAAGGCGATCGGCCTCGTGCTGCCGAACCTCGACGGCAAGCTGTCCGGTGACTCGATCCGCGTGCCCGTCCCGGTGGGCTCCCTGGTCGAGCTCAACACGACCGTCGCCCGCGACGTGACGCGGGACGACGTGCTCGCCGCCTACCGCGCAGCAGCGGAAGGCAAGCTCGCGGGCGTCCTCGAGTACTCCGACGACGACCTGGTGTCGTCCGACATCACCGGCAACCCGGCGTCGTCGATCTTCGACTCGAAGCTCACCCGCGTCGACGGCCGCCACATCAAGGTCGTCGCCTGGTACGACAACGAGTGGGGCTTCTCGCACCGCGTCGTCGACACGCTGGAGCTCCTCGCGAACCGCTAGTTCGAAACAACGTTCGCGAACCACCGGTCGGACCTGGCCGCCGAGGCCGAACGCCGGGGCGCCTGGAGCGATGAGCGAGGTCGTGGTCGACAATCGCGGCGTGCCGACTGCGAAGAACCACACCCGACTTCTGGTGTCCGGGAGCTCCGGGTCGGCGGTGACCGAGTTGATGATCCCGGCGCTGTTGCTGCGCGGGCCCAACGCGGGCTGGTCCCAGCTCGTCCACATCTACGTGCCCCACGGTCCCGTCGTCGCCTTCAGCGGCCGGGACCTCCGGTCGCCCGGCATCGCCGCGGCCACCGAGGTGGCCCGTTCGGCGGGGTTCGAGGCAGTGGTCCGGTCGCCGGGTGGACGGATGGTCGCCTACGACAGCGGCGCTGTCGTGATCGACCACCTCGACAGCACGTCCGGCATCCGTCACGCGGGCCGCTCGACCTTCGCCGAGAACGCCGAGAGCCATGCGCGGGTGCTGCGCGGCCTCGGTGACATCGACGCCCGCGTCGGCGAAGTGGACGGCGAGTACTGCCCCGGCGAGTTCAGCGTCAACGTCGAAGGCAGGACGAAGGTCGTGGGCTCGGCGCAACGCGTCACCAGTACAGGTTCCCTGTTCAGCACGGTCGTCCAGGTCACCGTCTCGGACCGAGTGCGTGCCGTGATCACGGCCGTGTCGGAGGCGCTCGGCTACGACCTGCGAACGAGCACCATCGCGGGCTTGGCCGACTACGCGCCCGCGCTGACCGCCGAGGACGTCGCCGCGGCCTTCGCGTCGGACTACCGCGGCCGGCTCGGCCTGACCGACCGGCGGTTGCCGACGGAGGTGGTCGCGCACGCGTCGACCGTCACGCCGGACTTGCACAGCGCGACGCCCTTCCACGTCGATGACTGGACACGAGCGAACCCGATTTCCTGAATCCGCGGGGTTGTTCAATTCACGAGTCGACAGCCAAAAACGTTCGAGTGAATGTCAGCAGCGCGCCAACGGAATACCGCAAGCGACGCGGACGGCGGTGGCTCGGCTTTTCACCGCGCCACCGCCGTCCGAAACTCAGCGCCAGCCGAGCGCAGGCGCGACGTGCAGGAGGATGTTCTCGACCACGTGCGCGCTGTAGTCGACACCGAGCTGGTTGGGCACGGTCAGCAGCAGCGTGTCGGCTTCGGCGATCGCCTCGTCCTCAGCCAGCTGCTTGATCAGCACCTCGGGCTCGGCGGCGTACGAGCGCCCGAAGATCGCCCTGTTCGGCCCGTCGATGAAGCCGACCTGATCGGTGCTCTCGCCATCACCGCCGAAGTACGCGTCGTCCAGGTCGGTGGTGAGCGCGAAGATGCTGCGCGACACCGAAACACGCGGCTCGCGCTGCCACCCGGCCTCCGTCCAGGCCGCGCGGAACGCCCGGATCTGCTCAGCCTGCTGAACGTGGAACGGCGCCCCGCCCTCGTCGAACTTCAGGGTCGAGCTCATCAGGTTCATGCCCTGCTCAGCCGCCCACACGGCGGTGCCGTTGGAACCCGCGCCCCACCAGATCCGGTCGCGCAGACCCGGCGAGTGCGGCTCGAGCCGCAGCAGCCCAGGAGGGTTCGGGAACATCGGCCGCGGATTGGGCCGCGCGAAACCCTCGCCCTCCAGCACCTTCAGGAACACCTCGGAGTGCCTGCGGGCCATGTCGGCATCGGTCTCACCCTCGCCGGGCTGGTAGCCGAAGTTCCTCCACCCGTCGACGACCTGCTCGGGCGATCCCCTGGAGATGCCGAGCTGCAGCCTCCCGCCGGCGATGAGGTCGGCGGCACCGGCGTCCTCGACCATGTACATCGGGTTCTCGTACCGCATGTCGATCACACCGGTACCGATCTCGATGCGCTCGGTCTTCGCACCGATCGCCGCCAGCAACGGGAACGGTGACGCGAGCTGCCTGGCGAAGTGGTGCACCCGGAAATAGGCGCCGTCCGCGCCCAGCTCCTCCACTGCCACCGCCAGGTCGATCGACTGCAGCAGCGTGTCCGCCGCGGACCTCGTCTGCGAGTGCGGGCTGTCCGACCAGTGCCCGAACGACAGAAAACCGATCTTCTTCATACCGTGCGAAGCACTTCCATCCCGTTAGTTGATACTTCAACCAGACTACAACGTGGAACGCGACGGCACCCGCGGGAATTCCGGTTGCTTCAGAACTGGTTCTCACCGCCGTCGACGTAGAGGTTGGATCCGACGATGAAACTGCTCTGGTCCGACGCGAGGAACGCGACCGCCGCGGCGACTTCGTCCGACGTCCCCAGCCGCCCGATCGGCACGCGGGCCGCGAAGCCCGCCTTGACCTCCTCGGCGTTCTCCTCGCCGACGATGGCCGCGATCGCGGGGGTGTCGATCGTGCCCGGCGAGATCGCGTTGACTCGAATCCCCCGCCCTTTCAGCTCGTTGGCCCAGGTCCGGGTGTACGAGCGCAAGGCGGCCTTGGTCGCCGCGTACGTGCCGAACTCCGCCACACCGTCGTCGGCGCGGACCGAGCAGTTCACGATGACCGAGGAGCCTTCGTTGAGCAGGGGCAGCGCCTTCTGCACGGTGAACAGCGTGCCGCGCACGTTGACATCGAAGATCTGGTCGAAGTGCTCCTCCGTCGTCTGCTCCAGCGTCGCGAAACCTGCCACAGCGGCGTTGACGAAGAGCGCGTCCACCCCCTTGCCCCTGGCGCGGACCGCGTCGTAGAGCCGGTCCAGGTCGGCCAGGTCCGCGATGTCGCCCCGCACCGCGGTGGCGTCGCCGATGGCGTCGACCGCCGCGTCCAGTTCGGCCTGGCGCCTACCGGTGATGAAGACGTGCGCCCCCTCTGCTGCGAGACGCCGGGCGGTGGCGAGGCCGATGCCACTGCTCCCACCGGTCACGACCGCCGTCTTGCCCTCGAACTGAGCCATTGCCGCTACCCTCCACAGAGTTCCGTACCGATCGGTACTGAAAGCGACGGTAGCACTTACGAACCGATCGGTACGGAAGGGGTAGCCTGGGAGGCGTGACAGGTCACGGGAGCACCGTTGTCGGCAGGCCGAGAGGCTTCGACGCCGACGAGGCGCTTCACCAGGCGATGCTCGTGTTCTGGAAGCAGGGCTACGAAGGCGCCAGCCTCACCGACCTGACCAACGCCATGGGCATCACCAAAACGAGCATGTACGCGGCGTTCGGCAACAAGGAGCAGCTGTTCCGCAAAGCGCTGGAGCGCTACACCGAGGGGCCGGCCGCGTACGGGCTGCGCGCCATGGAAGAGCCGACCGCCCGAGCCGTGGCGACGGCCTTCCTGAACGGCGCGGTGCGGACCACCACCCAGCCGGACTGTCCAGCCGGATGCATGGGCGTCCAGGGCGCCCTTGCCGCCGGGGACGCCGGTAC
This sequence comes from Lentzea indica, assembly GCF_012184385.1. GTDB lineage: Bacteria > Actinomycetota > Actinomycetes > Mycobacteriales > Pseudonocardiaceae > Lentzea > Lentzea indica. The sequence goes on along the minus strand of NZ_VSRL01000345.1, from coordinate 1,614 downwards.
GCCTGCTCACGAGGCACTGGTGAAGTGGCGCAACGTCGCCTGCCGCCGTATTGAGGAACGCTTCCGGCGCGCGGTCGAGGAAGGCGACCTGCCACCGGACGCCAGCGCACGGGGGCTCGCCCTCTACGTCACGACAGTGGCCTTCGGCATCGCGGTCCAGGCCACCGGCGGCATCGGCCGCGCGGACCTGCAGGAGGTCGCCGACGCGGCGCTGCACAACTGGCCGCCGGCCTGACCGCCGTCGTCACGGCGGCTGGGCGGAGTTCCGCGGTAGCGGGCTGTTCGCGTGGTACCGGACCGGACTCGCGCGGATGTCGCGATGCGCACCGCGAGTGTTCCGGACGCGGACCGGGATCGGGACCCCGCTCGGCTTCGGCGCGGCGGGATGCTCGTCGACGTTGGCGGTCTGGCGGCGGCGACTTCCTCTTCCAGGACTCCTCCGGCAGAGGCCGCACCAGCAGCTCGACGTCGGCCAGAAGTCCCTGTGCCGCACGGAGTTCCTCGGCAATGCGCTCGCGCCGCGTGCGCAGCACGACGTTGCCCGTGCGGGCGTCTTCCAGTTGCCGGGCAAGGGACTCCGCGTGCGAAAGGGCCGCGTCGCGGTCGGCGGTGAGCAGCCTCAGCTTGGCCGCCTCGGTCTTGGGCACCCGGACCGTCACCAGACCACTGGGCCGGCTTTGTCGAAGAAGCCGCCGGTCGGGCCGTCGGCGCCGATGGTGGCCATGCGGACGATGATGTCCGCGCCCTCTTCGACGGTGGCGGGGCCCTGGTGGCCGTTGAGGTCGGTGGCGGTGTAGCCGGGGTCGACGGCGTTGAACCGGATGGACGGGAAAGCCTTGGCGTACTGCGAGGTGATCATCACGAGTGCCGTCTTGGAGGAGTTGTAGTCCAGCAGCATCACGCCGTGCTCGACGCGGTTCGGGTCGGCCGTTGCCGCCAGCGATCCCAGGCCGCTGCTCACGTTGACCACGACCGGTGCGTCGCCCGACTCGAGCAGCGGCAGGAATGCGTGCGTGACGCGCACAACGCCGAACACGTTGGTGTCGTAGGTGTTCCGCATGTCCTCCGCGGTGACCTCGCCGACCGGCTTTCCCGCGCCCGCGATCCCGGCGTTGTTCACCAGGACGTCGAGACTTCCTGCCTCCTGACGGATGATCTCCGCGGCGGCCTTGACGGAGTCCTCGTCGGTCACGTCGATCTGAACGAAGCGAGCGCCCAGGCTCGCGGCGGCCTGCTGTCCGCGACCGGCATCGCGTGCGCCGACGTAGACGGTGTGTCCCGAGGCGACCAGGCGGCGGGCGGTCTCGTAGCCCAGGCCCTTGTTCGCTCCGGTGATGAGTGTGGTGGTCATGTCTTCCTCCGTGATTCGGTGATGGCTCCACCCTCGCCGCACCCGGAGCGGACAGGCAGTACCGCGCTTTGCCTGTGGACTGCCAGTACCAGGCTGTTCGAGCACGGCGGCCGGATACTGGGCACGTGAGCGCATCGGCGAACGTCGGCACCGGTCTGGGCAAGGCACTGCGCGGCTGGCGTGACCGCACAGATCCGGCGGCCGTCGGGCTGCCCGCCGGCGGGACACGCCGGGCAGCGGGGCTGCGGCGCGACGGAGCTGGC
>NZ_VSRL01000344.1 GCF_012184385.1 Lentzea indica | reverse complement strand
CGCTCTCGGCGAGCCCGAGCCCGCGCGCCGTCTGCTGGACAACGCCGTACGGCTGCTGCCGTCGGTCGCCTCCCGCGAAACATCGCACACCGACCAGGAACACCGCCTCGGCGGACGGATCGGACTCGTCGGCGAGGCGATCGGCGCGCACTGCGCGCTCGGTGATCCGGGCGGAGCACTCGAGGTCGCCGAGCACAGCCGCGGCATCCTGCTCGGCGCGCAGCTGGACAGCCGGACGGACCTGACCGACCTCGCCACCACGCACCCCGACCTAGCCGGACGGTTCCGCGTGGTGCGAGACCAGCTCAACGCGCTGGACCTCGGCACGGACGTCGTCGAGCGCCGCGCCCGGCTCTGGGCCGAGTACGACGCCCTGCTGGACGACATCCGGAGCCGCCCAGGCCTGGACCACTTCCTCCTTCCGCCCTCCTGGAAGGAGCTGCGGCCGGCAGCAGGCGAAGTCGTGGTGCTCGTCAACGCCGGATGGGGACGCGGTGAAGCCATCGTCATCGCGGACTCCGAGCCCGTCCACATACCCCTGCCGCGATTGGCCGCGGCCGACGTCACGTCATGGGCGACAGAGATGTCCGACGCCATCAACGATCCGAGCGCGCTCGTGGGTGAACTGCGCCGCCAACGAGTCGTGTCGGACCTGCTCGTATGGCTGTGGGACGCGGCCGTCGGACCGGTGCTGGACGTCGTCGCTCCCCTCGGCCAGCCCCCGCGGCGCGTCTGGTGGATGCCGACCGGACGGCTCGGGCTCCTTCCGCTGCACGCCGCGGCCCCGAGGGGAGGACCGGGAGCGCTGGACCGCGTGATCTCCTCCTACACGCCCACACTGCGCGCGCTCGCCGGCTCACGCGGACGAGCACCGGCCTCGGCGCGTCGTCAGCTCACCGTGGCGCTGCAGCACACCCCAGGTCTGCCGGACCTTCCCGCCACGGCCGCCGAGGCGACCAGCCCGCAGTCCAGCCACCCCCGGCACGGTGATCAGCGACGACCAGGCCACGGTGAACAGGGTGCTGGCCGCGCTACCGGAGGCGAGCTGGGCGCATTTCGCCTGCCACGCGGGCACCGACCCCCGCACACCGTCCGAAGGGTGCCTTCACCTGCACGACGGCCCGCTGCCGATCGCGCGGATCAGCCGCCTCGAACTGCACGCCGCGGAACTGGCGTATCTCTCCGCGTGCGCGACCGGCCAGGTCGGCTGGCGCCACGCCAACGAGTCCATCCACCTGGCGTCGGCGTTCCAGCTCGCGGGGTTCCGGCACGTGATCGCGAGCCTCTGGCCGCTGGACGACAGGACCGCGGCCACCGCCGCCGAACGCTTCTACGCGCTCATGCCGGCCACGTCCACGGCCGCGCACGCTCCGTACGCGCTGCACGCCGTCACATGCGAACTCCGCGCCGCGCTCCCCGATCGACCACACCTGTGGGCACCGCTCGTCCACAGCGGTCCGTGAAGGCCGCTCAAACCTGGCGGATCGGCACGACCTCCACGAGCCGTTCGACGTCCTTGAAGTCCTTGACGTTCATCGTCAGCACGGGCATGCCGGCGACCGCCGCCGTGGCCGCGATCTGCAGGTCCATCCGCCGCGGCCGGGGACTGCGACCCGCGCGCCGCACCAGCGAGGCCATCTGCCCGTAGACCTTCGCCTCCTCGACGCCGAAAGACAGCACCTCGAACGTCTGCAACGCCGCGTAGTACCGCTCCGTGCGGGCGAAGCGCTCGACCGGGTCCTCCGTGTCGAGCCCGAACGCCAGCTCCGCGATCGTGACCGCGCTGAGGAACGGCTGCGCGCCGAGGTAGTCGCCGAGGTTCGCCCGCTCGAGCCTGATCAGCACACAGGTGTCGAGCAGGCAGCGCTTCACCTCTGCCACGGGTCTTCCAGCGGGTCGTCCGCACCGAAGACCTCGTCTGCCGCCAACCGGTCGGCCTCCCAGCGGTCCGCGTCGACCGAGGGCAGGGTTCCGAACAGCACCTGGACATCACCGAGCGGCGGACGGGACACGACTTCCTCCCGATACGGCGAGAGCTGGGCGACCGGCTTGTTGTTGCGGGTGACGACGAAGCTCTCACCCGCCTCGACACGCCGCATGATCTCCGCGTTGTCGTTGCGGAGCTCACGCTGGCCGATGGCTTTGAGCTGCTGCATGCCACCACCGTAGCTCAAATCGCCAGGAAGTGCTACAGAGTAGCTACAGCCCCTCCCGGCTACCCGGTGACGTGATCAGGATCGGCACGTCCGGCTGGCGTTATCCGGAATGGCGCGACGGCTTCTACCGCGAAATCCCGCAGCGGCGCTGGCTCAGCCACCTGGCCGCGCACGTCACCACGATCGAGATCAACGGCTCGTTCTACCGGCTCCAGCCACCGGCGAACTACCGGAAGTGGGCCGCGGAGACGCCGCCGGGCTTCACCTTCGCCGTCAAAGGCCCGAAGCTGATCACACACGTCAAACGCTTGCGCGACATCGCGGATCCGCTCAAGACCTTCCTCGGCTCGCTCGCACTCGGCCCGAAGCAAGGCCCGATCATCTGGCAGCTTCCTCCCACCCTGCGGTTCGAACCCGCCGTGCTGAAGGACTTCCTCTCGACACTCCCGCCGGGCAGGCATGCGCTCGAACCCCGCCATGAGTCGTTCCGCGCCGACGCCTACTTCGACCTGCTGCACACGCACAACGTCGCCCACGTCGTGTCGGACGCGCCGACCTTTCCGTGCATCGAGGCGGCCACCGCCGACTTCGCCTACATCCGCCTGCACGGCCACGACGAGCTGTACATCAGTTCCTACGACGACGAGCAGCTCGACGAGTGGGCGCAGAAGATCCGCGACTGGAACCGCGACACCTACGTCTACTTCGACAACACCATGAAAGGTGCCGCGCCGTACAACGCCCAGGGGCTGGCGCGGCGCCTCGGCGTGCCGCTAGCTTCACATACGTGAAGTTCTCTCGCGTCTCGGCCACCCTGCTCCTGGCCGCGAGTCTCGTTGCTCCCGCGCAGGCGGATCCGGCGTCCTGGACCGGTCCCCTGAGCACGCGCGGACGGTGGATCGTCGACGCCCACGGCGACCGCTTCAAGCTGAAGTCCGGCAACTGGCACGGTGCGAGCGGCACCTGGAACGGTTCCGGCGACATCAACGACGCTGCCAACCACCACGCAGGCGAGAAGGCCGACCAGGTCCCGCTGGGCCTCGACCGCGCGCCGATGCAGCAGATCATCGACGGCTTCAAGGAGATCGGCGTCAACAGCGTCCGGTTGCCGTTCTCCAACCAGATGATCAAGGATGCGAACCCCGTCACCGGGGTGAAGGACGCGCAGCTCAACGGGAAGAAGCCGCTCGAGGTCTACGACGCGGTCGTCGCGGAGCTGACGCGCAACAACCTCGCCGTCATCCTCAACAACCACACCACGACGTCCCGATGGTGCTGCGGTGTGGACGGCAACGAGCGGTGGAACACCAGCCAGAGCACCGACCAGTGGATCAACGACTGGGCGTTCATGGCGGACCGCTACAAGGCGAACAAACGCGTTGTCGGTGCCGACCTCTACAACGAGGTGCGGCGCAACATCTGGGACGACCCGAACTGGGGCTGGGGCAACGACCACGACTGGCACAAGGCGTCCCAGCAGGCCGCTGACCGCATCCAGCAGACCGCGCCGGACCTGCTGGTCATCGTCGAGGGCATCAACTGGACGGGCATCCCGGTCGACGGCTTCGCGCACGGCCGGCCGACGCTGGAGCCGGTGAAGCACCTCAGCCACACGCTCGCCAACCCGGACAAGCTCGTCTACTCCGCCCACTTCTACGGTTACACCGGCCCGAACCACAGCGGCGCCACCGGAACCGGCGAGACGAGCGACCCGCGCTACCAGGACCTGTCACCCCAGGAACACATCGACGTCCTGCAGCGCCAGGCCTTCTACATCACCGAGGCGCAGAAACACTTCACCGCACCGCTGTGGATCAGCGAGTTCGGCGTCGGCGGGCGCGAGGAGAGCAACCCCAAGGCACGCGACTGGTTCGAGCGTTTCGTGAACCACCTGGTCGCTACCGACACCGACTTCGCGTACTGGCCACTGGTCGGCTTCCACAGCAACCGGCGCGGCAACGGCTGGGCGCTCCTGCACTGGGACGCCAACGGAAACCGCATGGGCGTCAACGACGGCGACGACTGGCGTGCCGGCGCGTGGAACCGCCTTGTCACCGCACCCAGCCGCACCGGGCAGATCCCGCGCGAGACCCGGTGGAACATGCTCCTCAAGGAATCGTGTCCGCAGAACGAAAAGCTCGTCGGCATCAGCCACACGGGCAACCGCGGTCTGTGCGTCAGCGGTCCACAGTGGAGCAACACCACACGCGTCACCAACGAACAGCACGTGACCAATGACTGGGCCAGCGGCTACACGAAACTCCAGTGCCCGCCCGGCAATGCGGCCGTCGGCTACGCGAACTTCACGCTCGTCTGCGCGCCCGTCGCCACGGGGACGACCAGTCGCGTCATCTGGTTCGACCGCGGTGACAACAGGCCGGACCAGGGCGGCGACTGGGCGCACCAGCACTACAAGGGCCAGTGCGCGCAGGACGAGCACATCGCCGGCGTCGCCTACAACTGGCGCAGGACCCCGGACGCACTGCTCTGCCGGAAGTAGAGTCCGAAGTGGTCCATGAAGGTGGCCGCGGGATCCTCGACGTCGGTTGAGGTCTTGCGGCCGCCTTCCGTGACGATGACCTTCTTGTCCGTCACGGTGATCCGCCCGTCGGGCAACGCCAGCGTCGCCACCGGCCCCTTGCGGAAGTGCGACTCCGGCGCGGTCTGCTGCCACCAGCAGGTCGGCACGAACTCCGCCAGCTCACGCGGCTTCCGCTCCAGCCGGTAGGCGGGCGAGCCGTCGTGGAACACGTCCACGTCGTCGCCGTGGTCCGCCAGCCGGAACACACCGAACGGGTCCTTCTGGTCGTCCCGCGACGTCCACGACAGCGGGTGCAGCGAGAACGATCCGAAGCCGACGTCCACCAGCCACGCACCGTCCACGAGCAACGCCAGGTGGTCGAACGGCGGCCCGAGCCGCTGCTCCTCGCCGAAAACCCGTGCCGCCAGCAACTCGACCTCGTGACCCAAGTGCCGCAACAGCTCCGCGAACAACCCGTTGAGCTCGTAGCAGAACCCGCCCCGCCGCCGCACCACGATCTTGTCGTACAGCCACGGGATCTCCAGCACGATCCGGGTGTCCATGTGGGTGTCGAGGTTCTCGAACGGGACGCTCAGCAGGTGCCGTTCGTGCAGCTGGGCCAACGACGAAGTGCGGGAAGCGCCGATGCGCTGTAGGTAGGCGTCCACCGTGCAACGATAGCCGTGTGGGTGAGGTCAGGATCGGGACTTCGGGGTGGGTGTACCCGCCCTGGCGCGGGGTGTTCTACCCCAAGGGCGTCACGCAGAAGCGCGAGCTGGCCTACCTGAGCGAGCAGCTCGGATCGGTGGAGATCAACGGCTCCTTCTACTCGCTGCAACGGCCGTCGAGCTACCAGAAGTGGGCCGCGGAGACACCGGACGACTTCGTGTTCGCCGTCAAAGGCAGCCGGTTCATCACGCACATGAAGCGCCTCAAGGACGGCCACGAGCTCCTCGCGAACTACTTCGCGTCCGGCGTGCTCGCCCTGGGCCCGAAGCTCGGCCCGATCCTCTGGCAGCTCCCGCCCACACTTCAGTTCGACGCGGACCTGCTCACCAGCTTCTTCGAAGGTCTCCCCCGCACCACCACCAAGGCCGCCGAGATCGCCAAACGCCACGACCACCGCGTGGATCCGGCACACACCACCACGGACGCTGAACGCCCGATGCGGTACGCCCTCGAAGTCCGCCATGACAGCTACAAGGCGCCCGAGTTCGTCGACCTGCTCAAACGCCACGACATCGCGCTCGTGGTCGCGGACGCCGCCGGCAAGTACCCGTTGATCGAAGAGGTCACGAGCGACTTCGTCTACGTCCGGCTGCACGGCCACGACGAGCTCTACGCCAGCGGCTACACCGACGAGGGCCTCGACATGTGGGCCGAGAAGGTTCGCGGCTGGGCGAAGCACGGTGACGTGTTCGTCTACTTCGACAACGACGCGAAGGCCTACGCCCCACGTGACGCGATGGCGCTCCAAGATCGTCTGGCTGATTGATCCAAACGGACGCACACTCGTTGCCACGGAGGTGCGCCCATGTCGTCGACGAACAGCCTCATCGCCGCCTTGGCGATCACTGCGGGCGCGGTTGCCTCCAGTGGGATCGCCGTTGCACAGAGTGACAAGTCCTGCGACAAGGGCGAGTTCTGCGTGTGGTCCGGGCCGGACTACACGGGCGACGTGCAGCGCCTCGACCTGGAGACCGCGAACCCCGGCGAGTGCATCCCGCTGAACCTCGTCGGCAAGTCGTTCGTCAACCGCCTGAGCAGGGACGCGAGCGTCTACCAACGCGAGAACTGCTCCACCGAGGCGGAGTTCACCACCTACCCCAGGCACGGCACCTACGTGCCGGACGCGTACTTCGTCATCAGGGCGCTCGAAGTGTGGGGTCCATAACGAGCGCGGACTACTTTAGTCACCCTATGTAACACCACCCGATCGTGTGAGTACTCACCAGTAGGTCTCATTTGGTGCCTAGGTTGCCGCCCTATCGAGTGGTGGCAGCTGGAGGAAATGTGACCGTGGCGGGTGAAGCCGGGTTACTCGAACTGATGGCCGGGCGACTGGCCAAAGACGATCTCACCCCACGTGCGGCGGAACTGGTGCTCGCGGCGTGCCGAGGCGAAGCCGCGCTGGACCGCGCGCTCGACGGTGCACCCGTGCCGGAGGAGGCGCCGAAAGAGCGGACAGACGTCCCCGGTCAGGGGATTTTCGTGTCGGAGATCCGGGTGCGCGGCTTCCGGGGCATCGGCCCCCAGGCACGCCTGCCGCTGGCACCGGGTCCGGGACTGACCGTCGTCACCGGACGCAACGGCTCTGGCAAGTCGAGCTTCGCCGAGGCCGCGGAACTGGCGCTGACCGGCTACAACGCCCGCTGGACCCGCTCGCGGCACGACGTGTGGCGCCAAGGCTGGCGCAACCTGCACCAGAACGACACCGCCGTCGAACTGGACCTCGTCCAGGCCGGGCTGGCGGACCGGACGACGATCCAGAGGCGCTGGGCGGCAGAGGACGACCTGACGCAGGGCGAGTGGACACAGGACGACGAGCCGTTCGACGGCCGCAAGTGGCACGACGCGTTGGAGACGTACCGGCCGTTTCTGCCCTACAGCGAGCTGGGGACCGTCCTCGACGCACAGCCGGAGGACCTCTACGAGGCGTTGCACCGCCTCCTCGGACTGGAGGCGATCACCGAGGCGCAGCAGTTGCTCGCGGAGCACCGCAAACGCCTCGCCGAGATCGTCGCCCGTCCGTACGACCGACGTGAACGCGTGCGCGCGGAGCTGGCGGCGTCCCCCGACGAACGCGCCCGTCGCGCCGCCGAGCTGCTGGGCAGCGACTCCCCCGACCTCGACGCGATCGCCGACCTCGCGCTCGGCGCGGACGTCGGCAACGGAACGAACCTGCTGCACCAGATCGTGGATCTGACACTACCGCCCGACGACGAGATCGACCGGTGCCGCGAGACCCTCGACCTAGCGCTCGGCGCGGTGACCGTCGTGGCAACGGACAACGCGCAGGACTCCTTGCGGTGCAGCGAGATTCTGAGACTCGCGATCCAGCTGCAGGAGTCCGGCGGCAACCAGACGTGTCCGGTGTGCGACCTGGGCAGGCTCGACGGACTGTGGCTGGGCAAGGCCAAGGAACGCGCCGAGCACCTCGCCAAGGCCGCCGCGGAGCTGCACGACGCCGCCGACCGGCTGACCTGGCGGTGGCGGCCGCGCGGGCGTCGTG
>NZ_VSRL01000343.1 GCF_012184385.1 Lentzea indica | reverse complement strand
GGAACGGCGAGCGCTGCCCCTCCGGCTCGGCCTGCTGGGACGGTCCTGGTGCCACCGGCGGGTCCTGCGGGTCGTCCGGCAGCTTCTCCCGCGCGTCCTGTGTCGCCGCGGTCAGGCCGTTGTCCTTGCCTGCGCCGCGCGTCGCCGCGCCTGCCGGGTCCAGCGGCACCCAGCCGACGCCGTCGACCGCCACCTCCGGCCACACCAGCGCATCGTCGTTGTAGACCACGTACTCACCGCCGGACTTCCGCTCCGGGGTGCGATATCCGACGACGAGACGGGCCGGGATGCCGAGCATCCGCGCCAGCACCACGTACGCGCCGGCGAACTGCTCGCTCGTGCCTTCCTTGGTGTCCAGCAGGAACCGGCGCAGCTGCGGCCAGCTCTGCCCGCCGGGGCCGTCCACCCGCCGGTAGTGCTCCCGCAGGAACCGTTCGAGCTGCAACGCCGACGTGAAGCTGGAACGGACCCCCTTGACGGCCCCGGTGGCGAGCTCGGCGACACCGGGCGGCGGCGTGCCCACGCCGTTCAGGCCGCCCAGTGCGGGGTCGGTCGCGAATCCGTTGAGCGAACCACCGACCTGAGGCTGCCACCAGCTCAACCCGTAGCCGACGTCCGTCCTCAGTGGACTCGGCGCGAGCAGGCTGCCCTCGGTTTCCTCCACCAGCGGGTCGGCTCCGCTCACCGCGGCCGGCCACGGCTGGCTCGGCAGCCACCTCGTCCCCGTCTCTCGCAGGCTGATCACCGCTTCCCTGCGCGTCACCGGGACGTCGAGTGCGGGCGGTGGAAGCTCGGTGCCGAGCCTGCGATACCGGCTGCCGGCCGCCCAGGTGACGCCGTCGTAGGTGTCGAGCACGACGATCGGCCACCGGTCGGGCACGCACTCGTCGCACGCCGGCCGCACGCTGAACACCGGATCGTCCGGATGCGCGCGCCGGTAGGCGACGTCGTCGAGCGGACTGGTCATCCTGGCGGACACCGGCACGAGCTGGTCCTGCTTGAGCGAGTAGGCGGGACCGGGCATCGGCACGAGCAGGCCGATCACGACCACGAACGCGGTGACGACGAGCGGCGCCGGCAGGAACGCCAGAACGGACTGGTGCTCGTCCGACGGACGGCTCACCACGAACAACCCCGCGGCGACGGCGACATAGGAGAGCGCGGCCACAACGGCGGTGAGTCCGGTGAGCGCGCCGAACAGCTGGCTCAGCACGACGACCAGCAAGCTGGGAACCAGTGCGAGCACGGGCTTCTTCAGGCGCAGCACGATTTCCAGGCCGAACACGCACGCCGGCAGCACGAGCAGCGGCACGAACAGCATGAGCTTCGCATCGGGCCGGGCAGGCCAGGTCGACTGCAGGGTGAGCTGCCACGAGTCGGTGACGCCCTCGGCGAGCTGGGCGAGCGTCGTGCCACTGGGCAGCCCTGCGACGGTCGTCGGGAACAGCAGCACTTCCACGACGGCCAGCAGTCCGGCCAGCGTGACGATGAGCGGGCGCCACGCGACGAGCGACTCGCACAGCAGTGCGGCGCCACCAGTGACCACGGCAACGACCGCGATGACCGGGAGCAGCGCGCCGACACCGAAAACGGGCGCGAAACACAGCCCGGCCACGGCAGCGGCGAGGACGACGAACGCGACGGGCAACCGCTCCTTCACGACCGCACCTCGTTCCACAGCCCCACCACTCCGGCGGCGTCAGCGGCGGCCAGTACTCGCGCACCCGGCACGTGACCGGCGTTCCCGTCCGGGGTGAGGGCGAGCAGGAAGATCGAGGAGTAGCGGGAGCGAAGCGCGGAAAGCTCCGACACGTCCGCACCCCCGGACGTCACCACGGCAAGACAGCCACCCTGGTGCCGGACGGTCGACAACAGGGTCCCCACCCCGGTGCTCCGCCGCATCAGGCAGAGCTGGTCGAGCAACTGCCGCGCCGCCAGCGGCCCACCCGCTGTGGCGACGTCCGTGCCGCACGAGGTCAGCAGCCTGGCGTGGTGCCCGGCGAGCGCAGCGGAACGCAGCAGTGAGGCGGCGATGTCCACCGCCTCCTCGAAAGCGAACTCCGGCATCGCGGACGCGCGGGTGTCGAGCACGACGGTGAGCCGGGGCTGGTCGGGGTCGGCGGATTCCTTGACCATCAAGCGTCCGGTGCGCGCGGTCGCCTTCCAATGGATGTCGCGCACCTCGTCGCCAGGCTGGTACTCGCGCAGCTCACGAAGGTCGAGCGACCCGCGCAGGTGCTCGTTCGACCGGCCCTCGTGGTGGTGGCGCGGGAAGCCGCCGGTCCGTGCCAGCGCGGGATGTGAGCGCGGGTGCACCCACAGCGTCACCGTGTCGCCGACGGTCAAGCTGTTGCGTGCCAAGCCGAACGGATCGGTGCGGTACAGCCTGAGCGGGCCGACCGGCATCCTGCCCCGCACCGGCGTCGGCAGGTGGTAGTCGTACGGCCGCGAGGCGCCCGGTGCCAGGCCGTGCACCCGGACCGTGCGGTGGAACCCACCGGCGGTGTCCCTGGCGAGGAACCCGCGCTGCCACCTCGCGGAACTGTTGCGCACCTTCAGCTTTCCGAGCGCCTGCGAACCACGCTCGACGCGGTCCGGGTACACGTCACGCGTCACCTCGACACTCACCCGCCCGAACGTCACGAGCACCGCGGCCCCCACCGCGACCAACCCCGCCAGCGCCAGCAGCAGGAACAACGGGTAGCGCCCCCAGAACCCCGCCGCGCCCACGCCCAGTGACACCACCAGAACGGCGGTGCCCCGCACGGTCAGCCTCATGACCTAGCGGCCCGCGGCGCTCATCGTCGGCGCCGGGGTGGTCGCGAGCACCTCCGCCACGACGTCCGCGGCGGAACGCTGCTTCAGCTCGGCCTCCGCGGTCAGCACGAGCCGATGCGCGAGCGCCGGCACCGCGACGTACTTGATGTCGTCCACGGTGACGAACGAACGACCCGCGGTGGCCGCCAGCGCCTGCCCCGCCCGCACCAGTGCGATGCTGCCGCGTGGGCTCGCACCGAACCGCACCGACGCGTGGATCCGCGTCGCGGCGCAGATGCGGGCCGCGTACTCGCAAATCGCCCCGTCGATGAACAACCCGCGGACCTCGTTGATCGCCTCCACCAGAGAGGCGATCTCGACCACCGGCTGCAGCCGGTCGGCGTTCATGCCGGTGCAGTTGTTCATGATGATCGACACCTCGTCGGCGACGTCCGGGTAGCCCACGGACAGCCGCAGCAGGAACCGGTCGAGCTGTGCCTCGGGCAGCCGGTAGGTGCCCTCCATCTCGATCGGGTTCTGCGTCGCCACCACCAGGAACGGCGACGGCACCGCGTGTCCCACTCCGTCAACGGTGACCTGGCGTTCCGACATCACCTCGAGCATCGCCGACTGGGTCTTGGGCGTGCCGCGGTTGATCTCGTCGGCCACGACGACGTTCGCGAAGACCGCACCGGGGTGGAAGGTGAACTGCTCTTCCTTCTGGTGGTACACGGTGACACCGGTGATGTCGCCCGGCAGCAGGTCGGGGGTGAACTGGATGCGGCTCCAGCTCCCGCCGATGCTGCGCGCGAGGCACCGCGCGAGCGTCGTCTTGCCCAGTCCCGGCACGTCCTCGACGAGCAGGTGGCCCTCGGCGAGCAGCGCGACGATCGCCAGCCGCACGACGTCCTGCTTGCCCCTGATCACCAGCTGGACGTTGTCGGAGATCGCCGTGAACACCGCGGCCGCACGCATCTGATTCATTCCGTCCATTCCAGGCGGTTCGAGGACACCCCGCCGGCCGTGACCCACACGGTGTGGCCGGCGCCGTGGTAGTAGAAGGCGGTGAGCGTCGCGGAGCCCTGCCCATCGGTCGTGAGGGTGTGACCGGGGTTGTCGTATCCGGAGTCCGTCGAATGCGGGTCCACCTTGTACCTGGTCTCCGACTCGAAGCCCGTCATGACGATGCGCATCCAGTAGCAGTTCGGCTGGCCGCATTCGGGTGCGAAGGCGCCCTTGGTGAGTTCGATCTTCTTGGTGCTCGGAGGCGGCACCTGGCGTGCCGTCGCCGGCGTTCCCCGGCCCGCGCTGTTCTGCGCGACGACGGTGACCGTGAACGGGTGGTCCGTGCCCTGCCAGATGCCCTTGATGACGTACGAGAACGTGTTGCCGGGCACCGAGGCCGAACCGGAGCGGCCACCCTCGCTCTGCCACGAGATGTGGTACGCGGTCACCGGTGCGCCGTTGGGCGGCGCGGCACCCCACGTCACGGTCGCATCGACCTGCTTCGTCGAAATGGCGATGGCGAGGTTCTGCGGCATGCCGGGCGGCGTGACCGGGATCGGCGGAGGAGCTGTCTGCGGTGGCGGGGCGGGCGGATTCGTGCGCGTGGGTGGCGGCACCGGCCTGCCCGTGTTCGGCGGCCCCACCGGCCGGTCAGCGGGCTTGTCGGCGGGCTTGTCGGCCGGCTTGTCCGCGGTCGGCTCGGTGGGCGGCGGTACCGGCTGCCTGGCTCGTCCGGCTTCGCGCCGATGACGGGCACCGGCTGCAGCGAACCGTCCTTGTCCACAACCACGACGTGCTTGCCCTCGGCGCCGTCGACGTACACGCGCGCGTCCTCGCCACGGCGGAGTTCGGGCTTGCCCTTCTCCTGAGGGAACGGCGTGGAGTGCTTCTGGCGACCCTGGTTGTCGTAGGTGCGCACCGAGTTGCTCTTGCGGTCGAGCAGCACGAGGGACTCACCGCTGACCGACGGACCGTCGTACTCTCCTGCCTCCAGCTGCACGGTCGCCGCGGGAGGACGCTGCTCGGCGAGCGCGCCCTTCTCGTCGACACGCGCCTCCACGAGGTGGATGCGGCTCGTGGACGGGTCGGAGCACCGCCACCTTGCCTGCGGCGTCCGCGGGAGCGATCCGCGCGTTCGGTGGCGCGTCGACACCGAGCTTGACGGCGGCACCGAGACCCGTTGCCTCGACCACGCTCATCGTGTCGGCGGTGGTGTCCACGAACAGAACCTTGTCGCCGCTGACGGTGAGGCCACCGGAGTGGCCGGCGGGCGCCATGGGGCGGCAGTCGAGAGCGGCCGCGCCGCGCGCCGCCTTGCAGATCGCCCCGGAGTCCGTGCGGTGCACCCACACCGTGCCGTCGCTGGTGGCGACAGGCGGTCCTACCGGGCCTCCCGCCGACATGACCTGCGGGTCCAGGCCGAGGCGCACGATCTGGCCGCTCTGCCGGAAGACCGAATAGGCCCCGCCCGCGGTCTCGATCGGCACCGACGGCTCGCCCTTGACGGGCGCCGGCACCGTCGCCTCCACGGACAGCGTCGACTTGCCGAAGATCGTCACGTCGTCCTTGCCGACGACGTAGCCGTGGGTCCCGTCCTGCACGACCTGGCTGCCGGGGGTGAGGCCGGGAACGGACACCTGCGTGTCGGACTTCTTGGTCGCACCGTCGACGTGGACCACCAGTCCGAGGTCCGTGTTCGCGATCCAGTGCCCTGTCGGCATGAACTCGAGGCCGGGCACCTGTTTCGCGGCACCGGTGAGCGCCAGCGTCACGGTAGCGACGACGGCGATGACCAGGCCGAGCAGCGGCCAGCGGGAGTGCCTGCGTTCACTCACGGAACACAGAGTAACGACGTCGGTACACGAAACATTCGAGATCGGTACATTTATCGCGGCCCGATGGGCAACGCGATCTCGAAGATGGCCCCGCCGGTCTCCGACCGGTAGATCCCGAGCGTGCCGCCGTGCGCGTGCACGATCCGTTGCACGAGGTAGAGGCCCAGTCCCGTCGACCCGCCGCTGCTGGTGAACCGCTGGAGTGCTCGCTGCGCGGCCACCGGGTCGAGCCCCGGTCCCTCGTCGGCGACCACGACCCGGCCGTTGCCCACGCTGACGTGCACGACCGGGTCGGTGTCCGGCAGGTGGCCGTGCTGGATGGCGTTGCCGATCAGGTTCTCGACCGCGCGCCCGATCATGTCCGGGTCGGCGTCCACCCTCGTCGGCACGGCCGTGAAGATGATGCGGGCGCCATCGGCGGGAATGTCCTCGACGACGGCGGAGACGAGCTGGTCGAGCTGCACCGACTGGATGGCGAGCTGCTGCACGCCGGCCTCGAACTTGGCGTGCATCAGCTGTGTGCCCACGATTCCGCCCATCCGCTTGGACAGCCGCATGATGCGCGGCAGCACCTTGCCCATGCTCCCCGGATTGCGCATCGCCGTGTCTGCGAGCGCACGCAGCCCGGTGACCGGCCTCTTCAGGTCGTGCGCGATGCCGTTGAGCATCTCCTCGTGCTGGTCGAGCGCCATGGCCGCGGGTTTGATCGCGAGTCCGGAGAGAACGTGGCCGGTGCCGCCGAGTGCGCCGATGAGGATCACACAACCCAGCGCCACGAGCAGCACGCGCCGGTCACGCCGATCCTTCTCCAGCTGCGCGTCAGCGTGCGCGACGACCGCACCGACGTACGGCCCGTTCGCGCTGGTGAACGGCTGCGCGTAGACCCGGACGAGCTTCCCGTCCAACGCACGCACATAGGCGCTCTGCGGCGCACGCGCGCGCACCGCGTCAGCGGCCAGCTGGCTCAGCACAGCCAGATCAACGTCCACACAGGACACACCGCTCTGGTACGGCTCGAACTGCCCGTTGCCGGCCGGGAGCACCGCGAACTGCGGGCACTCGACCGTGATCGAGTCCCCGAAGAGCCCTCTCGTGTCGAGCTTGCCGTCGGTGAACTCGAGCTGCCGCACCACCAGCGGTGGAACCCTGCGCAGGTCGGCGTCGAGCGCCTGTTGCCCCTTCTGCTCGTCCAGGTCGAGCAGGAGCCACGCGACCAGCAGCACCCCTGCCGCGTTCAACGCCGTGAACAGCCCGGTGAGCAGCCACCTCAGCCCGCGCAGCCGTGCCGCGGCCCCGGTGGTCACCGTTGAGCCTCCAGCCGGAAACCGACGCCGCGCACGGTGTGGATCAGCTCCGGTTCGAGCAGCTTCTGCCGCAGCCGTTTCACGACCTTGTCGACGACGTTGGACATCGGATCCGTGCTGGTGTCCCAGCAATGCTCGATCAGCTCTGACCTCGTCACGGTCGTGCCCGCCCGCGAGATCAGGTGCTCGAGCACGGCGAACTCCTTGTGGCTGAGGGTGAGCAGCACCCCACCCCGGCGCGTCTCCCGGCGCGCGCAGTCGACCTCGAGGTCCGCGTGGCGCAGCACGGACGGGCGAGCGCGCCCCGCCCGGCGGCACATCGCCTGGACGCGGGCGGTCACCACGGCCATGTCGCACGGCTTGACCACGTAGTCGTCACCCCCGTGGTCAAACCCGGCCACCCGGTCGGTGACGCTGTCCAACTGGGTCAGGAACAGCACGGGGGTGGCCCAGCCCTCCCTGCGCCGACGGTGCACGTACGTGATCGAGTCGCCGTCGGGCAGCAGCCTGTCGAACACGACGCAGTCGTAGTCCTTGCTGTTCAGCGCCCTGTCCGCACCCGCGATGTCCTCAGCGTCGTCCACCTCGAAACCCGCGGCCTCCAGCTCCACCACGAGAGCGATGCGCGTGTCTTCGTAGTCCTCGACGAGCAGAACTCGCGGAAGGACCCCTCCCGCCGGTCGTGTCATCAAAACCTCATGTGGTCACGGACATGGTTGGCGCTGTGACACCGATCGCCGCGCCTTCAGGGGCATCAGCAAGGGGCGTAACTCGATGATCTTCCACGTACTCGGTCCACTCGAGGCGCACTCCTCCACCGGCGCGGTCGTCGATCTCGGCACCCGCAAGGCCGGGACCGTGCTGGGGGTGCTTCTGCTGCACCCTAACGCCTGGGTGCGGACTGACGAGCTCGTCAGCGCGACGTGGCAGGAACATGCCGTGCCCGCGGCGGCGAAGGCGAACCTCAAGACGTACGTGTCCCAGCTGCGGCGCGCACTGCCCCCGTTCGGCGACGGCAACCGCATCGAGGCACGCCCTGGCGCGTACCGACTGCGGGTCGGCAGGGAC
>NZ_VSRL01000342.1 GCF_012184385.1 Lentzea indica | reverse complement strand
CTCGCCCAGCCGCTGCGCCGCCTCGGCCAGCGTCGCCGCGGCCTGCCGCGTCTGCTGCTCCGGTGACGAACCGATCTGGGCTCGCAGGATCGCGACCGGTTCGAGCAGGTCCACCTCCAGCCGGTGCGCGACGCGGTCGATCGCGTCGGCACGGCGCTGCGACGACCAGGTGCGGCGGTGGTTGAGCATGATCCACAGCACCGTCACGACGATCACCAGCGACAGCAGGACGGGGCCGAGGTACCACGGTTGTGCCAGCCAGTCCGAGAAGAACGGCGGGCGCGATGCGGCGTCGCTCGACGTGTACTGCTGAACGTACCGCCATTCCGCGACGCCCAGCGCGGACCAGGTGAGCACGACGGGCAGCAGCACGAGCACGTTGTTCGGATGCGTGGGCGGGTGTTCGCAGATCGCCCGCAGGTAACCGGGTTCGCGCAGCCGCCACAGGTCGGCGTCCTGGTCGGCGGTGGCCGGGTTCAGCTCTACGCGCTGCGCCTGCCGCACCGCGACCACCAGCACGCCGTTGAGCTGGGCGAGGTGCGGTGGCCGGTTCGCGGGGGACACGCCGGCCAGCGCGTCCATCGTGGACATCGCGGTCCTGGTCAGGGAGGCCACCTGCGCGGCTGCGGACAACGGTTCGCTCACCACGTCCCCAATCGGCTGAGCACGGTCCCCACCACCAAGAACAGCACGACGGCGACCGTGGTCATGAACAGCACCACCGCCCACGGCGAGCCCTGCTCGTCGTCATCGTCGTACGGCTGGACTTCCGGGTCGTCGACAGCGGCTGGTGTGTGGACGGCCTCGACCGGCATCGGCCACTCGTCGTCCTGTCGGAAAACCGGTCCGGGTTCGATCCTGCGCGTCGCGGGACGCAGCCGGGTCGCCGCGTCGCGCAGCACCCGCACGACGTGGTCGCCCTCCTGCTCGCTCTCCTGCTCGCTCCAGCACTCCAGCACCGACGCCAGGAACGCGGCGGGCAACGGTCCAGCCTGGTACTTCCCGAGGTGCTGGACGCCTGCGGTGATCACCGCGCCCTTCATCCGGCGCGACGTCACCTCCTTCATGAGCTCGTCCAGCCACGCCGCGGCCCGCTCGTCGCGGTGGGGGTTGTGCCCGAGCACGGTCTCCAGCACCTGGCGCATGCCGTTCTCGTTGTCCTGCACCGTCATCAGCACGGCCGCGCCGGCCGGGGTCACCTCGGGCATACGATCCACGACCGACCTCAACGTGCCGATCGGATCGGACGCCGCCCGCAGGAACTCCCGGTGCGCGGCGGAGATCCGGCCGTACTGCACCAGCGAGGTCACGATCTCCTTGACCGGCACCGGGAAGATGCCGGTGGACGGATCGGTGGACGAGATGCCCAGGCGCTCCAGCCAATGCCGGTACCGCTGCACGAGATCGGGCGTACCGAGCGGACTGCCTGGCGCGGTCACGTGCTCGCGCACGAACCGCAGCAGCTCCTCCCGGTTGTGGTAGCGCGCGCGGAGGAGGTCGGCGAGTCGCGTGTGCCAGCCGCCGGGTGCGGGCGCGGGCGGGAACTTCGCCGGATTCTGTCCCTTTCCTGCCCGCAACTGTGCCTGCAGCACACCGTCGAACAGCATCGGCTCCAGCCAGTGCGGCGGGTTGCGGAGCAGTTCGCTGATCGCGGTGTCCGTCTGCTGGGCCGCCCACCGCCGCACCATTTGCGGTTTGGCGCCGTCCTGCAACCGCGGATCGTGCGCGCGCACCAGCCTGCCGATGTCCGCCTCGGTGATCACCAGTTCCTCCCTGATGATCAGGTCCAGCAACGCCCGCAGCGACGCCACCCCGCAGTGCGCCGGGTCGCGGCGCCCGCCCGTGGCGCGCTGTGCCAGCCACCTGATCGCCTCGTCCGCGCGCGGGGGCTGCGGTTCCGGCAGCTCGTCGGGGTCGGGCTCCAGCCAGCGCTCGACGCGGCGGGCACACAGGTTGTCCGACTGCTCGGCAGGCCACCGTCCCGTGACGCTGGGACGTTTGTCGAGGATCGGTGTGCTCAGCGGGAACGTCATCCAGATGTGCTCGGCCACCACCGCGCTCGGCAGTGCCGTGACGAGACAGCCGATCACGGCGGCGACCTCGGTGGGATCACCGGTCACCGCGATGCGTTTGCGGCGTTCTGCCAGCGCCATGAGGGGTCTGACGAGCTGCGTCGCGTTCACCGCCGGCAGCGACGGCAACCGCGGTTCGTGCCCGAGCCTGCCGTCCGGGCCCACGAGTGCGACACCGTGCGCCCACACGTCGGCGGGATCGGCGGAGGCGGGGGCGAACAGGAACTGGCAGGTGCCCGCTCGTCCGAACGCGCCGCCCCTGCCCTGCACGGTGAAGCACCACTGTGGACCGTGATCCTCGACTTCGACCTGCTGCAGCCCCCACACCGGGAACCGGTCGTTGTCGCGTGCGGCTTCCGGCGGCTGGTGCACGACGTCGTCCTGCAGGTCGTGCGCCACTCTCACGAAGGCGGGTCCGGGCGGTGCGCCCCGGCGCGGGTCGGTGTACAGCACGAAGCCGCCA
Organism: Lentzea indica; assembly: GCF_012184385.1. Lineage (GTDB taxonomy): Bacteria > Actinomycetota > Actinomycetes > Mycobacteriales > Pseudonocardiaceae > Lentzea > Lentzea indica. The sequence goes on along the minus strand of NZ_VSRL01000342.1, from coordinate 5,452 downwards.
CCCGACTTGTCACCCCACTCGACGACGACGTGTTCGGTCACGGCCGCATCCTCCGGAGCAGGCAGAGCAGCAACTGGGACAGTGCCGCTGATCTCTCGTCGACGTCGGGGAAGACCGCGCTCGCGTCCCGCGGCTCGATCAGCTCGCTCGTCTCGGCGACCCGGACGGGTGCGTGCTCCAGCGGAGAGCACAGGAAGAAGCGGACGTCGCGCCAGCCCTGCCCGAGCATCGACTCGACGCGTTGCCCGAACCCGAGCGCGTACGCGATGCCGCAGCCCAGTGCGGACATCACGAGGTCCCTGGTGCGCAGCACCGAAGACTGGTGCGGGGTGAGCGCTCCGGCGATGTGCGCGTCCAGCGACGGCAGCATGATCCGGCGTGCGCGCAGCACCGACGAGAGCTCGCCCTCCCGCACCTGGATCACCGCGCCACCACCGACGTGCACCAGGTTCCACCACGCGTCCGGATCGCAGTGGTGGTCCACGATCGCCGTGGCGAACTGCCGCAGGGTCGCCTCGAACAGCTTCTGTTCGTGCTGGGTGCTCGCGATCGGGTCGATGATCGACCGCAGGGCCGCCTCCTCGACCAGCCCGCGGTTCGGCCCGGTGAACCGGACCGCGACCTGGGCGAGGTAGCGGGCCGCGCCGTCGACGACCGCACCCGGCGCACCGAGGTCGCCGAGCGTCTTGCCCCGCCGCAGACCCAGGTGGACGAGGTCCATCTTGCTGATGCACACCAGCACGTGCTGGCTTCCCCCGACGTGGGACGAGAACCCGCTCGACTTCAGCGAGAGTGCGCGCGCGACCCTGCGCTGCACGGCGTTGCGCTGGTGCAGCACGCCCCGCAGGTCGCTGTTGACGTTCTCGTCCGGCCGGACGCTGGCCGCGATCGTGTCCTCGGCGGCGTCCGCGGGGATGAACGCGGCGAACGGCTTCGCGATCGCCGGATCGATCACCCAGGTGAGCGTGCCGTAGTTGCGCAGCAGCCGTTGCTGGTGGTCGTCCTCCAGCGCCGACTTCGCGAACTGCTCGCCGGCCAGGTCGGCGATCGCGACGAGCACCCGCCTGCCGCCGATCGTGTACCGGCACAGGATCGGCTGGCGGATCCTGCGTCCCCACGACGACCGGTCCAGGTGGCCTTCGCCGCCGAGCTTCTCCTGCAGATCCAGCACGGCGGGTACCACGTCGGGCGAGACGTTGGCGCTGAGGAAGTGGAAGGGCACCGTCGTGCGCAACACGGTCGGGTCGAGCGGGAGGCCCTTCTCCTCGGTGTTGCGGTAGTTCTGCAGCAGCACCTGCAGCGGTGTGTCCTCCAGCCAGTCCGCGGTGTGGCTGTCCACCTGCATCGGCCGGTCGGCCAGCGTGATGTGCGGCAGGCCGGTCACCGCCAGCTGCTGGTGCAGCGTGCGCAGGATCAGATAGCTCTTGCCCGCCGCGACGCCGCCGATCGTGGCGGACCCGTCGAAGTCGTCGACCGTCCACTCGGTACCGACGCTCTCGCCCGTCATCCTGATGTGGTCGAGGAAAACGTGGCCGTCGCCGCACATGTGGTAGACCCAGCCCGGCCGTGACGGGTGGTAGCCCTTCGACCGGGCCTCGACGGCGTGGTCGAACGAACTCAGCCGCCATTCCATCGCGCCGCGCTCGGAGCCGCACACCTCCAGCAGGAGGCTCGGCCGCCGCCAGCTGCCGTCTTCGCCGCGCGACGGCGGGACACCGAGGTCGTCGTCGCACGCGGGACAACGCTTGAGCTGGTTGAGGTTGCGGGACGGGGTCATCCGCTCGTTTCCGTTCACAGCAGGGCCAGCAGGACGAAGAACAGCACCAGCAGCAGCGCCGTGACCGGGAGCAGGACGAGCAGGGCGAACGCCCTGCCGTACGAGGCCCCCATCGCGGCCGCCTGCTCGAGGTAGCTGTGCACGTGCGGCTCGGCCTCCCGGCGCGAGAGCGTCGCGGTCGGCTCCTCCAGCAGCACCCAGTCGCCGATCACGTGCCTGATCGACTCGTCGAAGTCCTGTGGCGGGAACACCCGTTCCACCGCCCCGCGCAACGCACCGGGCAGAACCTCCTCGTACCGCACGACGTCACCTCCCCATCAGCAGACCGGCCAGCAGGATCAGCGGCACCGCCATCGGCAGCAGCCCGCGCACGGCGATCTCCCGCCAGTACGCGTGCCTGGCCACGGACAACTGGTGCCGCCGGACGGCACCGGCGACCGCGGCGACGCGTCCCTTGTGCCCGACCAGCTCGGACCGCGCCTCCGCGCGGATCTCGTCCACGTGCCGCGCGTGCCTGCCCGCGGGCGGCAGCACCACCTCGGGCGGCGGACTGTCCGATGAGGACGGACGTGCCGGGACGAGCGAGCGCAACCGGTCGATCCACCTGGTAGCGCTCCAGTCGTCACCACCCAATGCGTTGGGCCGCAACGGTGCCGCAAGCTCCACCGCGAACGGCCGCCAGTGCTCCGGCCAGTACGCGGCGAGCGCGCCCGCCACCACGTCGGGAGAGTCGACCGTGCGCCTGCCGTCGTCGTCCTGGGTCAGCATCGGCGTGACCCGGTCCTCACCCGCGAGGGCGGTGAGGACCACCAGCGCGAAGCCGAACCGGTCGTGCTCGCGGAGGTCGATCTCCGGGCGCTCGCGACCGGGTGCCCGCATCCGGTGCCGCTGGTAGAGCACCTCCGGTGAGGCGTATGCGGCGCTGAACCTCAGCTCTGGCAGCTGCGCGGTGGCGCGTGCCACCGAGTCGCCGTCGATCAGCACGTAGCCGCTGCGGTTGTCCGCGGTGAGGTAGCGGCAGACGTTGGCGGGCTTGATGTCGCAATGCGCTATGTCCCGCTTGTGCATCGCGTCCAGGCCCACCGCGAGCGTGTACAGCTCCGGCAGCTGTTCCACGCCCGGCGCAGAGGCGCGCATGTCCGCCATCGGCCAGCCGACCGGGGTCAGCAACGGCGATACGACGAGCACGAAGCACGCGGGCTGCGGCCGGTCGGCCACGCCGAACCACGCGGACAGCCGGTTCTCCGGGTCGGACACCACTTCCTGTTCCGGGATCGAGAGATCCGTCGGCTGCTGAGGGCCCGTCACGCCCGTCCTGCCGGACAGCACGTGCACCGGCGCGATCACCCACGGCGGCGCCTGCGCGGTGCCACCGACCGACGCATTGACCTGTTCGATGAGCACGGCCTGAGTGCGCAGGTACCGGCGCAGCTGAGCGGCGTGCTGCGGCGTCGCACAGCGGTACATCTTGACGTGCCAGCGGTTCTCCGGCCTGCCGCGCTCGGACGCCTCGGAGTACAGCACGTGCGTCACCAGGTGCCGCATCGGCCGTTCCGGGCTGCTCGACGGTACTGGGAAGAGCCGTTCCTCCGGTTTGTTCGTGGTGCGCGGCGGTTCGATCAGCAGGAGCCGGCCCGACTCGTGCACGACGGGATGCGGCGAGCCGTCCAGGTGGTCCGGTTCTCCCGGCACGCTCGGCTGGCCGACCAGCCAGTCCTGCAGCTCGTAGTCGAGCGAGCAGCCGTGGCCGGTGGTGACGTCGGTGAAGGTGATCCGGCCCCTGCGGCCGACCACGTGCGGGCCGCGCTCGACGATCAGCAGCTGGTCGTCGACCGTCACGGCGACGTGCGGCCCGTGCGGGTATCGCCGCAGCTCCAGTTCTCCGTTGTGGAAACGGAAGTCCAGCAGCCTGCCGGACGGCACGGCGAGCATCGAGCGGGGCAGCACCACGCCCGGCCCGTAGTCGTGCCTGGCGTGCGGACGGCCGAACGGCAGCCACTTCGGGCTCGCCGAGAGCACGAACTCGAACCGGAGGGCACCCCAGCTCAGCACGAGCAGCTCTGACCGGTCGTCGTCGAACTCCGGTGGCGGCTCGGCGAGCTCCTCACGGCTCGCGTCCACCGCGTCGCAGCGCACCTCGCGCCCGCGCGGCACGGCCGGGTCGACCGTGAACGTGACCCTGGTGCGGATGTCGCGATGGTTGGCGCGCACGTCGAGCAACGACTCGCGGATCTTCGCCTTCACCGGGTCGGACAGCGTGCGCGCCGTCACGATCCTGATCTTGACCAGCGTCGCCCCGGCCGCGCGGGCCTTGCCGCGCACCAGGAAGTCGTGAAACTTCGTGGTGGCCTCGATCCGCACCGCCTCCTCGAAGCGGGGGTCGATGTCCGCGGTCATCCGCGCACCTCCGTGATCTTGTCGATGGCCTGCTGCGCCAGCCACCGGACTCGTGCCGCACCGGCCTTCTCGTCGTGGGTCTCGACGGCGACGGCGAACGACACGCGCCCCTTGCCGGTGTCGACGGCGCCGACGACCCACGCGATCTGCAGGACGAACTGCCTCGGCGGCACCACCTCGCCGTCCCCGTACAGCTCGTGCGTGCCGGTTTTCACCCACAGCGCGCTTCCGGCCGGCGCGGTCAGCCCGACCGCAGTGCCCGCCACCGCCGTGGCGGACAACGCCTGCCGCAGCTGCTCGGCCTGCGCCGGTTCCAGCACCTTGCGCGTCTCGCCGGTGATCGTGCGCCGCGCGCCGCCGTTCGCGTTGGTGACCGCGGTGACGAGCGACGGCTGGACCGCGACGCCGTCGTTGGCGACCGCGGCCATCACCGTGGCCAGCTGCAGCGGGGTGCCCTCGACCTCGTCACCGCCGAGCACCGCGTTGCCGATGTCGGTCGGCGCGAGGTCGTGCGGCACGACGGAGTCGAAACCCGCGGCCACGCCGGCGAGCCACGCCGGCCCCGGCTCCGCCTCCGCCTCCGGCTCGGGCCGGGGGAGCGAGAAGCCGAACGATCTCGCCGTCTCCTCGATGTCCTTCCACCCGAGCTTGCTCGCCAGCTGGACGAACGCGGTGTTGCACGAGACCGCGAGCGCTTGTGTCAGCGAGATCTTTCCTTCCGCCGTCGTGCCGGGGCACAGACCCTTGCCGGAGTTGTTGATCGGCTTGCCGCCGAGCCGCACGACCAGCGGCGCGTCGATCGGGTCCGCCGCGGTCGTACCGGGCCTGCGCAGGTACGCCGCCGCGACCACGACCTTGAACGTCGAGCCGAGGCCGTACCGCTTGCCGAGCGCACGGTTGATCTCGGGACGCGGCAGGTCCACGTCTGTCCGTCCCTCCACGTACCTGTGCAGATCGGCCTGCGCCTGAGGCGACAGCGGGCCGGGTTCCGCGCGCAGACCCCAGCGGATGCAGTTGGCGCGCTCCTCGGGTGTCGGCTGCGCGGCGTTGCACTTGCGCGTCTCGTCCGGCGTGCCGTTGCGGGCGCGGTGGTAGTAGTTCTGGTGGGCCTCGCGGAAGGCCTTCATCTCCGGTGTGTCCGTGTTGCCGGTCGCGGGGCGCGCTGTCTCGGTCGGCGCGCTGGCCAGCGCGAGCACATGTCCGGAGTGGGCGTCCAGCACGACCAGTCCGCCGGCGAGCGGTCCCGCGCCGTTCGCGTCCGACCGCACAGCCGTGGCC
>NZ_VSRL01000341.1 GCF_012184385.1 Lentzea indica | reverse complement strand
GCCGCCCAGCCGCTCTCGGTGTGGGGCCACAGCCCCAGCTCCGGCATGCGGGTCCTGCCGATGATCACCGCACCGGCCTCGCGCAGGCGCCGCACGATCACCGAGTCCGCCGGCTGCCGGGTGCGGGCGGCGTTCGTGCCCTTCGTCGTGGGCAGGCCCTCGATCGCGATGTCCTCCTTGACCGCGATCGGCACCCCCAGCAACGGCAGGTCCTCACCGGCGGCCGCGCGCTCGTCCGCCCGCTCGGCCTCCGCCATGGCTTTCTCGGCGAAGACCAGCCGGAACGCGTTGAGCTGCGGCTCGACGCGCTCGATGCGGCCGAGGTGCTCGGCGACCAGGTCGCGCGCGCTCACCTCACCGGACCGCACGGCGTGCGCCTGCCTGGCCGCACCGGCGAAACACAGCTCCGTCAGCTCCATGAACCGACCCTAAGCGCCGACAGGTGATCTACGGAATGGCCGTACCGCGCATGCACCTTTGTCACGGTCGGTGGGCACTGCGTTGAACGGTGCGTTGAACTCCACCACTGTCCGATGCAATGACCCAGGTCACATCATCGAGTCATGTCCACTCTCTCGCGCTGGCTCACAGCGACCTCCGGTGTTCTGGCCGTGGCGGCGGCGACGCTGGGCAGGCGTCGTCTGACGTTCCACCACGACGTCGAGGTGCCCACACCGTTGGAGGACATCCGCAACCGGCTCAGGGCGCCGGAGGCCGACGCGCGGCTGAGCGGGTTGCGCGACTGGGTCGAGTACGGCGAGCGCTCGGTGCAGAACCGGCAGCCCGCGCTGGACGTGCTGTGCGAGGCACTGCGGGAGCTGCCGTGGCCAGGCACCGAGGTCGACCAGCGGTGGCGAATGGTCCTGCAGGCGAGTGTGGCCGCGCACCTGCGTCCCGGCCCCGGCTTCTGGCTGGGCAGCGACCTCGACCTGCGCCACACGACGCTGGCCGACTTCGACCTCTCGCAGTGCCGGCTGCGCGACGCCCGTTTCGACGGCACCCGGTTCCTCGGCGACACCCGTTTCGACCAGGCGACGTTCCTCGGCGACGTCGACGCGCGCGGCGCGTTCTTCGGGCGGCACGTGCTGTTCACGGAGTCGGTGTTCGCGCGCGGCCTGGGGCTGCGGGGCGTGACGGTGTGCGGCAACGGCGAGTTCTCCAGCATCCACGCCGCCGGGGCGGTGACCCTGCGCGGCGCCCGGTTCTCCGGCCGCGCGGACTTCACCTGTGCCAGGTTCGGGTCGGATCTGGACTGCTCAGGGGTGCGTTTCGGCGGGCGCGCGCTGTTTCGCCGTGCGTGGTTCGCCGGCTCGTCGTCGTTCGCGGGCGCGTGGTTCCGCGGCCGGGAGGACTTCGTGGACGCGGCGTTCGGTGGCGAGTCGTCGTTCGAGAACACCCGCTTCGGGCACCGCGTTCACGCCGACTGACGCTGCCGGTGGCTGGCCACCGCCACCCGGTTCGCGCACTTCGTCGAGCAGAACCTCCTGCGGCCGTTGCGGCTGGTGTCGACGAACACCGTGTCGCAGCCCTCGCGGTCGCACCAGCCGATGCGCCGTGCGTCCTCGCAGAACAACGCTGCCATGCCCGCGGCCGTGTACGCCTTGACCCGCACGTCGGTGGGTGCGTCCTCGCGCGCGTAGTGCAGGTGCGGCGCGCGCCCGTCGTGCGTGGAGATGTAGTGCGTGGTCGACGACTCGGCCAGCAGCTCGTTGAGCAGCTCCACGGTGGGGTTCTTGAAGACCTGCCTGAGGCGTTCGATCCAGTCTCGTACGTCACGTTCCTGGCGGGCGTCGAGCGAGCCCAGGGGCTTGTAGTCCGACGCTTTCAGCACGTCGAGAAGGTGCGCGCCCGTGTCGGCGTTGACCAGCGTCGCGGCGAGCTCGGCGGCCGCACCGCCGTAAGGGTTGAAATGCACTAGACCATGACATCAGGCTTGGAGCATGATCGCCACCTGCCCCGCCTGCCACTGGCCCTGCTCGTCCGCCGTCTCCTCTCACGGCGCCGTGTCCTACGTGCGGTGCGTGTGCGGCCTGTTCCTCGTCGTGGAACGCGGAGTGATCACCGCGACCGCCGGGACCAGCACCTTCGCCCCGATTCACCACGGCTGTGGTGATCTTGCTAGTGTCCCGGACCGTGAGCCGTCGTGATCTCCTGTGCGACACCGCGATCCAGATCCTCGCGGTGGAAGGCGGCAGGGGCCTGACCCACCGCGCGATCGACCGCGAGGCCGGCGTCCCGATCGGCACCACCAAGAACTACTTCCCGACCCGCGAGTCCGTCCTCGAAGCGGCCGCGGCCCGCATGACGTCCCTGCACCGCGCCGCCGTCGACCGCCTGCGCGAGACCACCCCGGCCGACGTCACCGCCACCGACGTCGCCGAGCTGTACCCGGCCCTGCTGCGCCGCGCGGTCGCCGACGACCCCACCCAGATGCTTGCGATGGTCGAGCTGTACCTGGAGGCCGTCCGCCGTCCGGGCGTGCGCGAGGCGTTGTCGGGCATGGTGCTCGCGAACGCCGAAGCCGGTGCCGCCCTGCAGCAGGCGGCGGGCCTGCCGTCGACGGTGCGCGACACCGGCCTGCTGGACGCCTACTTTCTGGGCGTGGCGATCTCGCTGCTGGCGCTGCCGGTGGAGACGCTCGAGACCGTCGGCCTCGACGACCCGTACGCGCTGGGGATCGGCGTGTTCTCCGCGACCGTGCCCAACGCCGGCCGGTCACCAGAACAGAGATCAGCAGAATCAGGCTGAGAAGATCTACCCAGCGGGTCCGACGGATCCCGGCTACTTCTTCAGTGCCGCCATCAGCGTTTTGTACGTCTGGTCGACGTCGGCGCCGCCGGTCTCGATCACCACGCTGCCGGGCGTGAGGTAGGCGGCGAGGTGCTCGTGGATGCGGCGGATCACCGTCGCCCCACCCATGGCCTCGACGGCCTGGTCGACGTGGTGCTCGCGCTGCCGGAAGCGGTCGATCGTGATCTCGGGCGGGGCGAGCAGGACGAACTCCAGGTAGTCCGCGCCCACCGACCCGGCCACCTCGGCGAAGCACGCGCTCTGGCCGCGATCGGTGATCAGCTGGGGCATCACCACGTCGTGGCCGGAGGACAGGTGGGTCCTCGCCATGGTGAGGGCGAGCGGGCGGACCAGTTTGACCGCGCCGGAGAAGTCGTTCTGCCAGCCGCCGACGAGCCTGACGATCTCGTCGGCGTCGAGGTTGAGCGTCTTGGGATGGCAGGCGGCGTAGCGGGCGGCGATGGTGGACTTGCCGACACCGGTCGGGCCGTTGAGATGGATCAGCCTGGGCACCAGCCCAATTCTGCACCGGCCCGGCTCGCGAAACCGAGCTAGCGGCCGACTTCACCAGCTCGTCGATCGCCGTGGCCACCAGCGCGATCGCGATGTCCGGGAACTTGCCGCAGCTGGCCGGCCGTGGCGGCACCGGCTGCTCGGTCAGCGCCACCCGCCACTCGCGGCCGTCGGTGTGCCGCACGGTCGCGGAGTCGTGCGTCTCGGCGACGACGGTGAGCACGTCGCGGGTCTCGCCGATCTGATGGCGCACTGCGACCTCGGCGACCTGGCCTCTGGGGGTGAAGCAGGAGCGGCCGCGGCAGCGGTCGGCGAGGATGCCCTCGGTGACGACGCGTTCAGCCAACTGGTGGTCGAGTCGTCCGTACAGGTGACCGGTGGGCAGCAGGACGCCCGTGGGCGCGAAGCGGTGCCCGCCGGTGTGCGTGCACTCCCAGAGGTTGAGCGCGGTGGCGATCGGACGGCCGTACAAGGCGCAGCAGACGTCGCGTTTGCTGTTCGTGCAGACGAGCAGCAACGGATCTTGAACGGGCGTGCCGAACGCGGTGGAGCGGCCTTGTCCGAGGGCTTCGAAGTCGAGCTCGAGCGCTTCCTCCGGCGCGGCGAGATCGGCCTGCTCCAGCCAGGACGCGCCGGGCTTTGTCGAGGCCAGGTACACGCGGCGGGTCGCGGGCATGTGGTCGTCGGCGTGCTTGCCTGGGCGGCGGATCAGCAGGATGCGCACACCGGTGCCGGCGGCGCGGCGTTGCAGCTCGGCGCGAGCTCGGGGTCGGAGTGGCTCTCCAGCAGGGCGTCGCGGCCCCACGGGCCCGGCTGTTCCAGACACAGCCACGCCGTCGCGGTCGCGGCCGTGCCGGCCAGCGGTTCCCCCGCGAAGTCGGAGAGTATCGAGCACCTCATCTGCACACTCTATACGGCCGTTCGGGTGATGACTAAGGACACCCTTACTTAATCTCTGTGATCTTGAACATCCGTGGGTGTCCCACTGAGCGGCTCTGCTCCTGATGGCGGGCTTCACCGAGCCGGTCAGGTCGAAACAGGACCGGCTCGCCGAGTGTGCTGGCGATGCTCAGGTCCCTTCTTCCAGCTGTGCGATCCGTTGCCGCAGTGAGGTTTCCAGCCGCGCGCGGTAGCCGATGAACAGCTTGTTCGCCAGGTAGGGCGCCCAGTTGCCCTGCTTGGCGATGTTGTAGACGTGGTGCACGAGCAGCGCGCCTTCGGGGTGGGGGTGCAGCGAGTCCTCGCCGCGGTACCACCAGTCGCCCCAATAGGCGATCACGCCCTGCTCGCGGTCGACGAGCCGGTGCGAACCGGACACGCCCGCGTCGTGGAACATGCGCTCGCGCACGTCTTCCAACGGCGCGTGCACGACGCCTTTCACTTCGAAGAGCAGCCTCATCGGTGTCTGGCCTCCCAGCTGTCGTACCCGCCGACGGTGCCTTTGCGGGTGGCGGTGGCGAACCAGGTGAGCCACGAGCGCTCGGCGCGCAGCATGGCCATCCGGTAGTCGAGCTCGATCCACGCGAGCTGCGGCAGGCCCATGGTCTTGAGCTGCTCGATCAACGTGGCCAGCGCGACGATCTGCTCGCCGACGGCCGTTTCGCGTTGTTCGACTACGGCGAGCGCGTCGTCCGGTGGCAGCAGGCCGACCAGGGAGATCCCCGCCTCGAACCGCGGGTACTCCTTGGCGGGCACGGCGATCAGCTCGCGCAGCCAGTCGTGCAGCTCCGCCGTGCCGGCGTCGGTGACCGCGTAGACGGTGCGTTCGGGGCGGTTTCCCGCCTTCTGGGTGGCGCTCGCGGTGATCAGCTCGTGCTTCTGCAGCGACTCGACCACGGTGTAGAGCGAGCCGTAGTTGAGCTTGATCACCTCCTCCTGATGGCGTTCCCGCATGGTCTGCGCCATCTCGTAGGGATGCATGGGCCGCTCCGACAGCAGCGCCAGCACCGCGAGGGCCAGAGGGTTCGTGCGCTTGAAGGACATATCCGCTCCCAAATACTCGGCACCGAATATACCGGATAGAGTGAGCGGTATGACAACGGTGATCACCGGGGGAAGCCGGGGTATCGGTGCCGCGACCGCACGCAGGCTGGTGCGCGACGGGCACCGCGTAGTGATCAGCTACCGCCAGGCCGCCGACGAGGCGCGCCTGCTGGAGAAGGAACTCGGCGTGCTCGCCGTGCAGGCCGACACCACCAACGAGGACGACGTCGCGCGCCTGTTCGACGCCGCCGGCGACGACATCACGGGCGTGGTGAACAACGCCGGCATCACCTCACCGTCAGGCCCGCTGGCCGAGCTGCGCGCCGAAGACCTGCGACGAGTGGTGGACGTGAACGTGATCGGCGCGTTCTTCGTGGCCCGCGAGGCGTCGCGGCGCATGACGGGCGGCTCGATCGTGAACGTGTCGTCGGGCGCGGCGACGCTGGGCAGTCCGGGGGAGTACGTCCACTACGCCGCCACCAAGGCCGCCGTCGACGCGATGACGATCGGCCTGGCCAAGGAACTGGCGCCGCGCGGGATCCGCGTCAACTGCGTGCAGCCGGGCACGATCCGCACCGAGATCCATCAGCTCTCAGGCCAGCCGGACCGCCCTGACCGGGTCGCCGGCCGGGTGCCGATGGGCCGGCCCGGTGAGGCCGAGGAGATCGCGAACGCCATCGCGTGGCTGCTGTCGGAGGAGGCGTCGTACGCGACGGGGGCGATCCTGCGGGTGACCGGCGGGACGTGACGCCGGGTGGGCTGGCGCGCGCACCTGGCGCCGACTGACGCCGTGCGCGCGCTCAAGCCAACGCACACGCGCACGGCGTTCCTGCCGAGGTGGCAGCAACCCACCAAGAACGCACGATGTTGCTGGGTAGCTGCCCCGCTCTGAGCCAACTCTCCTGAGCCGGCTGCACGCGCCGCCCAAGCTCTTTCCGCGACCCCAACCGGCTCTCGGTGACCCTGCGCGCGCGAAGCTACGGCCTTTCGCCTCTGAAGCCGCCGTTCACCCTGCCCCTAAGCTTCTCCGTCATGTCCGCGACCACGCTCACCGACTTCGTGCTCGCCAACACGACGCTGGCCCCGGTGCCGCTGGTGCCCGAGGTCGTCCTGCACAGCGCGGTCGAGGCGATGGACCTGTGGGAGCTCACCCACCACGACCAGCCGCCGTTCTGGGCGTTCCCGTGGGCGGGCGGCCAGGCCTTGGCGCGGCACCTGCTGGACCATCCGGGGCTGGTGCGCGACAAGAAGGTCTTCGACCTCGCCTCCGGTTCCGGCCTGGTCGCGATCGCCGCCGCACTGGCGGGCGCGGACTCGGTGACGGCCAACGACATCGACCCGTTGTCGCTGGCCGCGGTGGACCTCAACGCCGCTGCCAACGACGTCGTGATCCACACGCTCGAAGGCGACCAGCTCGACAGCGACGCTCACGGTGCTGACGTGGTGCTGGCCGGTGACGTCTTCTACGACGCGGAGATCACCGCGCTGGTGCTGCCGTTCCTGATGAGGGCCGCGGCGCGGGGTGCGCTGGTGCTGCTGGGCGACCCGGATCGCGCGCACCTGCCTCGGGACCGGTTCGCCCGGCAAGGCCGCTATGAGGTGCCGGTGCCGCTCACGCTGGAGAGCACCGAGACGCGCAGCGCGACGGTGTGGCGGGCTTAGTTGGTGACGAGGCAGAACGGGTGTCCGGCCGGGTCGGTGTAGACGCGGAAGCCGATGTTCTTGGGCGACCCCTGGAGCAAGGTGGCGCCCAGCGCGAGCACGAGTGGTTCGGACTCGTCGAGGTCGGTGACCATGACGTCGAGGTGGATCTGCTGCGGATGCTCCTGGCCGGGCCACAAGGGTGGTGAATAGTGGTCGACCTGCTGGAACGACACGCGCATCCCGCTCGGTGTCCGCAGGGTCATCCACTCCGGGGTGGGGTCGACGATCTCGCCGCCGACGAGGCGCTGGTAGAACGTCGCGAGCGTGCCGGGGTCCGGGCAGTCGATCACGATGTCGTAGATGTAGCCGACCGCCACGAACCACTCCTTTACCCGATCGAGATGGCGTCCAGTTTGGCACGCAGGTACTCGCCGCCCACCACCTCCGGGTAGCGGCCGTCGAGCGAGACGATCCGCGCGTCGCTGTCGGTGTTGTAGAAGAAGATCAGCGACACCAGGTCCTCGTCGGGGGCCGTGGCGTCGGGCGGGAGCACGCGGTGCGGGGTGGAGCGCCAGCGGTCGGACACCCAGCGGGCCATCAGGTCGCCGATGTTGACGGTGAAGGCGGCCGGGTCGAACGGCGCGTTCTCCCACACGCCGCCGGCGGTGCGGACCTGCAGGCCGCCCACGCCGTGCTGGCGGTCCAGGATCGTCACGGTGCCGAAGTCGGTGTGCTCGCCGATGCGGAACTGGCCCGCTCCCGCGGGCCCGACCTGGCGCAGTGGCGGGTAGTGGTTGATGTTCAACGTGTAGGAGGACTTGCCCGTGTACTGGGTGAAGAGGTCCTCCGGCGAGCCGAGCGCGACGGCGAAGATCGTCAGCAGTTCGTCGGCCAGCGCCCGCATCCTCCGCACGTACTCCGTCACGGCAGGCTTGAGGTCGGGCACCTGGGCGGGGAAGACGTTGGGGCGGAAGAAGAACGGGTCGGCGCCCGCCTGGTCGTCCGAGCCGAACGCCAGCGTCTCCTTCAGGTCAGGGGGCGCCATGGCGCCGTCGGCGCGGCCGGTCGCCTGCTCGTCGGGCGGC
>NZ_VSRL01000340.1 GCF_012184385.1 Lentzea indica | reverse complement strand
CCGCCCAGGCGTGGTCGCCGTGCCGGCGGAACCGGCGGCCTGCGCGCACCGCCCAGTCCCGTGCCGTTCCCGGCTCGTCGGTCGCGAGCGCGGCCTGGGCGCGGGTCAGTTCGGCCCAGGCGTAATCGACGCTGAACCGGTCGGAGGTGAACAACGCGAACGCTGAGTCCAGCTCGCGCGCGGCTTCACCGGCGAGACCGGCGGCCAGCAGCGCACGGGCCTTGTCCATGGCCAGCACCGGCAGATATCCCGCACCGTGCTCCGCGTACAGCCCGGCCGCCTCCTCGAACGAGCGCAGTGCCGCCGGGATGTCTCCGTCGAGCACGGCGCAGTATCCGAGGTCGTGCGCCACCTTGGCCTCGGTGAGCGCGAACCCCTCGCGGACCGCGATCGCCCGGCAGGTGCGGAGGTCCTCTCGCGCCCGGCGGGTCCTGCCGATGCCGATGCCGATCGCCACCCTCGTGAGGAGTGCGGACGTGAGCGTGAACGGGTCCCCCGCGCGGGCGAGCCGGGGAACCGCGGTGTCGAGCAGCCGCAACGCCTCGTCCACCCGGCCGGCGCGGTGCAGCACGAGAGCACGTTGCTGCCACAGGATCGGGCGGTCGTGATCGGTGACGATCCGGTCGGCGGCGTCGAGGGTCGCGAGTCCGCGCGCGGTGTCACCCAGTTCCGCTTCGGCGAGTCCCAGGCTGATCAGCACGTGCGAGGTGAGCACCCGATGCGCGAGGCGGTCGGGGGAGACGTCCGGTGACCACCGCAGCAACCGCAGCGCCGCACGGAGTTTCCGTGCACCGGCGGTGGGTCTGCCGCTGTTGGTCAGCAGCGAACCCTCCTCGCGCATCTGCCGCGCCCGTTCTTCGACGCCGGCGTCCTGAACTGTCCTCATAGGACGACCGCAGGAGTCACGACCGTCGGGTGGCCCGCCGCCCGCACGACGAACTGGACGAGGCCTCGCCTTACCCCTTCGATGACAAAACGGCCCTGTGGCGACGTTTCCGCCGCGACGGTGCCCGTTGCGGTGCGAAGCTCGACCCGGTGGTCGCCCGGCGGGCTCAGCCAGCCGTCGATGCGCACGTCCCCGGTGTCGCGGACCTGGAACTGCACCATGACCGCGAGGTCGCCGCAGTCGAACGTGATCTGCCTGATGGACCCGCTGCGCGCTCCCGCTCCCATGAGCGGTTCGGAGTCCTCGATCCGCGCGATGTCGAAGCCGGACGCCTCCAAGTCCACCGCGAACTGCGCGCACTCGACCAGGCCGGGCGGCATCGGTTCGAGGGCCGTGTACAACTCACGGAGCTCGTCGAGGACCCGCAGGTCCTCCGCGTCGAACGGCGAGGTCATGAGCCGCCTCCCGCCTCGTCGCCGGACAGCAGCGCATGCAGCTTGTCCAGGCACCTCTGGCGCGTCGGTCCCACACTGCCGCGCTTCATGCCGAGCGTCTCCGCGATCATCCCGTAGTCCGGCCTGGGCACGAACGCCACGAAACGCAGCAGTTCCCGGCACCGCTCGTCGAGCAGGGCGACGGCGCCCCACAGCCGGCGCCTCTGGTCACCCAGCGCGGCCAGCACCTCGGGGCCGGCCGCGGGATCGGCGCGGTCCAGTTCCTTCTGGTCGTCGGTGACGAATTCCGGACGGCGCCGGTCCCGCACCCGCCAGCACTCCCGTTTCGTGGTGACGATCAACCAGCCGGCGAGCGCGAGCGGGTTGCGGATGTCGTGCATGTCGCGCAACAGCGCCAGCCAGGCCGTCTGCACGACGTCCTGGCTGGTCTCCCGGTCGAGGCCCTGGGAGCGGGCCACCTGCCACAGCATCGGGCTGAGCGACGCGACGAGATCCTGAAACGCCCGGCGGTCGCCGTCGCGCGCCGCCTCGAACACCATCGCGGTGCCCGCCCAGCCGGTGCTGGGCGGGCCCGTGAACGTGCGGTGGCCGATGTCCATGGCCTACTTGGCGTTCGTCTTCACGACGTTCACCGCTTCGGCCGCACGGGTCTTGGCCTGATCCTGGTGGCTCGCCACCGCGACGTCGTGGGTTTCCATGTCCTGCAGGGCCTTCGCCAGATGCCCGGCGATGTGCGGTGCCGCGAACGAGGTTCCCGTCCAGACGGCGAACGGGCTGAGCGTGTGGTCGTCCACGTCCGGTGACTGCCGGAACTGCGGCAGACCCGCCCGGTTGGTCGCGGGCACCTGCAGGAGCGGCTGCCGGCTCGCGTTGGCGTCCTGCGGGAACGTGCTGATCACGTTGACGCCGGTGGCGTAGCAGGTCGGCGTCTCGTTGGTGAACAACGCCTTGCTGCCGTTCGGGTTGAGCGCGCCGACGCTGATGACGGGCGGTGTGTGCAGGGCGTTGGTGTGCGTGGACAGGCAGGCGGGGAAGAACCGCTGCGTCGACGCCGAGTTGCCGGCCGCGGCCACGACCAGGACGCCGAGGGCGCGCAACGCGTCGATCTGCTTGGCGATCGGCGACGTCTTCTCGTCGGCCTGCGGTCGCTCGAACGGATATCCCATCGAGAGCGACACCACGTCGACCATCTTTTTCATGTCACCGGTGGTGAGCGCGTCCGTGACTCGATCGACCAGCCCTTTCAGCGCCGCCACCACTGCGCTTTCCCGTGCGATGCCGTCACTTCCCATGACGCGAATCGCGAGCACGGTCGCGTCGGGAGCGATCTGCTGGATGATGCCCGCGCAGAACTCGCCGTGCCCGAAGCACCAGTCCTGGGTGCCGATGAGCGGGTTTCTGGTGAGCGGTTCGTCCTTGGCGTGCCTGATGATCTCGACGCGGTGGCCCTGCTTGTCCAGTTGCACGCCGGCTTGCTCCACGAGCAGCTGGATCTTCGGGTCCACCTGCACGTACCCGGTGTCCCAAGTCGACATCGTCTGCGTCGTGTCCAGTGCCTTGATGTCCAGCCAGGTGTTGCGCCCGATGCCGGTGTCGAGCACCGCGACCACCGGCTGGCGGCGGAGCTTCAGCGTGGCCGGGTCCTTTTGGCAGATCGGCTGCATCTCCAGCGCGACCGGGCCGTCCAGGTAGCCCGACGGCACCGGGCCCGCCGGACCGAACGGTGGCGCGAACCCCTGAATGGCGCCCGGGACACCGCCCAGGTCCCCGGGGAGCCCGGACGCGAACATCAGGTGCTCCAGCGAGACGTCCCTGCCGAGCGACTCGTCGGCCCGGATCGCCTGCAACGCGATCCACGCGTCGACCGCGACGGGTTCGGGGCCGGAGGCGCGGAGCACCACGGACGCGACGGGCAGGTTCGGGTCCCTGGCGACCCTTTCGATGTCGATCACCATCCGGGTCTGCTGGAGCCGGCCGTTCAAGTCGGTCAGCCGGGTGTCCAGCAGCTCGTCCGGCATCAGCAGCACCGATGCCACGTACGCGGTCGGCTGCACTGCTGGACCTGCCGCTCCTTCGACGGCGTCGGTGGGCCGGAGCACGCGGGCGCCGTGCCGTTGCAGCACCTCCTCCGGTACCTGCAAGGCGAGTCCGGTGTCGTCGACCTCCGCGGCGGCGTGGAGCTGAGAATCTGGCCAGTAGATCGTCATGTGGTCCCCTCCGAACCGACTGTGACCCGCCGCCCCTGAATCGTTGTCCGATTGCAAGGGGCCAGACAGAGTCTTTTGACATCAACCGAGTGGGTGTCTCCTCACCCCCATCACGGGTGGGCCGGGGTCCGTCCAGATACGTCGTCAGGTGGGTTTCGCCTGCAGCTCGCCGTGACCGTTGCCGCCGGCGACGGGCGCACGCCGCAGCAGGTGCGCTGGGATTTCGAGCAGATCGGCCGCCTGCTTGCCTGCCTCGTGGCCGAGCGTCCGATAGGCCTCGAACTGCTCGTCGGTGAACATCTGCTGGCTGGTGGAGTGGTTGGGGAAGCGGCCGTCGCGCGCCTTGAAGGCGTGGAGATCCCACGTCGCGGCCGACGTGAGCACCGCCTTCGCGTACACCAGCTGCGCGGGCTGGACATCGTTGGGCGGTGGATAGGACACGACGCCCAGGACCGCCATCTGCGTGCTCATTCCCTCCGCGTCGGGCAGAACCGGACGCGGGTCGAGCTCGATGTCGACGCTGAGCTCGCTGCGCGCCAGCGCGATGGCACGTCCGATGTCGAGTCCGTCGCCGGCCTGATCACAACTGGCGTCGAAGCACAGCACGTGGGTGCAGCGCCGGCGCAGCAGCTCGACCACGCCGAGGTTCTCCCAGTGGCCGCCGTCGGTCAGATAGATGTACCGGTGGCTCGACTTGGCGCCACCCAGAGCCTCGCGCAGGACGTACAGAGCGCCCGGCTCCAGCCAGCCGGCGCGGATGGACCGCGCGGCTCGAACCAGCCATCCGCGCCGCGGTGCCGTCTCGTCGTCCTCGCCGTCCGGCTGCCAGGTCCTGTGCAGCGGATTCTTGATCCACACACCGAGCCGGACGTTGGTCAGCGCCATCAGGAACCGCAGCGGGGGATAGGTGAATCTCCCCATCAGCGGTGACAACGCCGCGCCGGACACCGCCATGATCGACGGCAGCGTGAGGTGGGTGCCGGGCAGGCCGCCGCGTTGCTCGAGATCCCTGGTCGGGTAATAGCCGAAGAGCGGGCCACCGCTGCGTTTCGTCTCGAAGGTGAACGACTCGGCGAACCGGCCGACCGGTACGTCGTCCGTGGTGAGGTTCACCGCGCAGCAGACGACCAGGTTCGGCGTGCGGCTGCCGTTGGCTGCTTCGCAGTCGGTGAAGTAGAGCTTCTCGGGGTAGTCGATCGGTTCGGCGACGATTCGTTCCTTCTCGTCTTTCGTCCGCCGCAACGCGAACGCGCTGTTGAGGCGCTCGCGGTAGAAGAGGTGCATGGAGTACCGGCGGTTGTGGACGAACACCGCCATACCCAGCACGATCACGACATAGGCCGACAGACCGAGCGCGTCGGCGGGTGAATCGATGCCTTCACGGGTGGCGTGCTCGAGCGACGAGAGCAGCGGAACCAGCAGCAGACCCGCACCCGCCAGCGACGACAGCACGAGCATCAGCCGCCGGGCCCGGAGTCTTCTGCTGAGCACCAACGCGGCGGCGGCGAGCAACAACGACACCACCAGCCACACGAGCGCGATCATGATCCGGCCGGTGGTCGTCTGGAAGGTCTCCGGGCTCTCGTCGAAGAGCCACGACAGGGCGGCGGTCGAAGCATCTCCGTACAGCTCGGCGAGCACGGGCAGAGTCAGGACGACAAGAACCACGCCCGCGCCGATGAGCAGGCGTGCGGCATAGCCTTCGGCCCGCGAGTCGCCGTAGTTGCCGGGGTCGCCGTCCTTCACCTGCCTTCTCCAGCTGACCAGGAGGAGCACCACCAGCAGGAAGAGCGCACCGCAGCCGAGCAACGCCTGCACCACGGCGGACTCGGGCAGATGCAGGCCGTTCAGGCGCAGGTCGGACAGGCGCAGGCCGAGCAACGCGAGCAGCCAGCCCCCCAGGCGGCCCGCGATGACCATGCACAGCGCGAACGGCAGGTAGTTCACCACGAACCCGTAGACGACGCTGGCCGCCATCCACAGCTTGCCGACGTGTCCCGGTGCGAGGTAGTCGGTGTGCTGCCGCAGATACCGTTCTTCCGGGGAACCCCGGCCCCACAAGGGCTTTCCGTTCTCGAACTCCGGATCGGTGTGTGCGGCGGAGATGGCGAGCGCGCTGGCGATGTAGTTGCCGCCGGACACGGCGGCGAGATGTTCGGCCTTGTGCAGGATTCCGCGTTCCTCGAGCGCCTGGAGCGCGCCCAGGTTGAACGCGGCCGACCTGATCCCGCCACCGGACAGGGCGATGCCCACGCGCAGTTCCTCCGGCGCGGAGTCGAGGTATTCCGCTGCCACGCTGGGCAGTGGCTTCTTGGTGCGGGGTGCGAGTGGCATCGTGGTGCTCCGTTCACGAGTCGAGGTAGCCGAAAGTGCCCCGGTAGTCCTCTCCTCTGGGATCGCAGCCGTACGGGTAGGTGGCGTGGGCCTGTCGCGCGCGCAGCTGGGGAAGTGACCGCTCCATCAGATAGCGGGTGAACAGGGGGTGGAAGCAGAGGTGGTCGGACTCCTCCTGGGCGACCAGCGGATAGTCGAACGTGTACTGGAAATGGGCCTTGTTGTAGCGCCCGGTCTGGTCGAACCGGATCCCGAGTGCGCCGAGGGTGAAGAGCATCGACAGGAACTCGTCGAAGTCGAGGTCGGTCAGCTTCCTGATGCCCTGCTGGTTGTAGACCTTGTGCAGCTTCCGCGCGGGAAAGGAGATCTCCAGTCGTCCGGTGAGACGCTGCAACGCTTCGGCCGCCTTGGGGAAGGTCGCCTTGTAGGCACTGAGAATTCCTGGCACCAGCAGCCGTTCCGCGTGTCTGGTACCCGCGATGATCGCGACGGGCGTGACGTTCCAGGGCGCGGAACCCCGGTCGTGCCGGGAGAACACGCTGTTGAGGATCTGGATGAGGTGCCTGGGCAGGAGCTGGGTGTGCCGGAGCAGGTACGCGAGCGGATCCTCGTCGATGTCGAGTCCACTGTGGATTCGCGGAGGAAGGGCCGCGCGGAGCAGGGCGATGGACGGGTCGGTCTCGTCGTTGCCGTCCGCGCGTCGTTGCAGCAGTTCCAGCTGGTCGGGATGGCGGGTGCGGAGGAACAGGTGCAGTCGCGTGCCGGTGAGCCGGAGGAGTTCCCGTGCCGTCCAGTAGATGGTGAGATAGCGGCCCTGGAGGTCCTTCTCCGGCGCGGCCGCGATGTCGTGGATCAGGTCCCACAGCTCGGACGGCAGGCAGATCTGCACGCCGTACGGCCGGTTGCCGGGGTTGGCCGAGATCATCCTGCCGACACAGCGGAACAGGCCGGCCAGCACGGGCCGCAGCTCCGGTAGCCGCAGGTGCAGGTCCTCCAGGTTGTCCATGACGATGATCGGTGGCCGCTCCCGGCGGCCCAGCACGATCCGCAGGGCGGCCCTGGCGTCCGCGAACCGGGTCCTGCCGAGGGTCACGTTGTCGATGACGTCGCGGAATCCGGTGCTGCGGGTGTCGCTGATGTTCTTCCTCAGTTCGCGGAGGAACCGGGTCGCCGCGAGCGTCTCGTTCATTCCGTTCTCGGCGGAGTTGCCGAGGTAACTGGTGAGGACGTGGAGGCTCTCCTGCGGGTCGTTCGAGTCGAATGACCGGCAAGCGTGGAACAGTGCGACGTGGTCGAACAGCGCCTGCCACAGATCAGCTCGATGGCCGACGAACAGTTCGTGGTCGCGGCCGTATTCGTGAAAGACCTTCAGCATCTCGTGGTAGACGTCCTCGGTCGTGAGAACGATCTGCGGTTGGTCGTGCGCGACGTCCGATCCGATCAGGAACGCGGTTTTCCCCGCTCCTTTTCGCCCGATGATGTAGGTCGGCGGGGAATCCGAGACCGACTGCGCGTAGACCCGGTTGTTGCGGTCGAAGAGCTGGCCGGCATTCGACCGGCCGAGGTTCATGACGTCCTCGGTGACGATGGGGCCGAAGGGCTGCTGAGGGGTGAGAACCCTTTTCAGCCCGTTCTGGTCCGACAGTTCGGTGTGACGATCTTTCGCTAGGTCCACGGCTGTCCCCAAATGGCGCATCGCACTGGTATGAGGGACTCGCGATCACCCGTGGTTCCGTTACGAGAAGTGACCAATCCTTTATGTTCGCCACCCGGATGTACTAATGCCTGATGAACGGCGCGACATTCTCACCGGTGTGGATTTTCTCGCTCGCTTTGGATCGAGTGGCCGGAGTCTCTTTCCTGACGACGGGTGGGCCGTGGTGCCGCCGGATACGTGGACGAAGCCGGTTTCGGGGAGATTCCGCTACGAGGACGATGCCGGCGACGGGGACGGCTGGTTCGCCTCCCACCACCGCCGGAACACCGGGCTCGCCAGCGCCTGATCCGCGTAGGCACCCAGCACCTCGGTGAACACGCGGCTGGCCTGACTCCAGGTGAGCCGCTCCCGCCGCCAGCAGAACACCAGCCGCAGCCGCATCGGCGAGCCCGCCAGCGGCCGCACCACCACCCCCGGCCCGCCCTGCGATGTCGGCTCGACCAGTTGCACCGCCTTGCCCGCCGCG